>CAZIEN010000019.1:1102-10031 GCA_964538315.1 uncultured Candidatus Saccharibacteria bacterium | reverse complement strand
GAAGGTGCGGCGGTGGATAAGTGAGGGTCCATATTTTTTTAACGCCGCGTAATGCGCTTTTGTGCCATAACCTTTATGAATCTCAAAATGATACACCGGGTAAATCTTAGCCAATCTAACCATCTGCCGGTCGCGCCTAACCTTAGCGGCAATCGAGGCCAGGGCAATTACCGGCTCGCGCTCATCACCTTTAATAATCGTTTGTTGTTTTTTAAATTCATTCGGTGCTTTTAAGCTGCCATCTAATAAAACATCACATTCTTCTGGTTTTAAACCTAGACGCTTTAAACATTTTTTAATTCCCAACTTTACCGCCGGCACAATCCCCCTTTTATCAATTACCTCCTGCGAGATGAGAGCGGTAGCAAAGTTAATTTTACCCAATCTTCTTTCTTTATTTAACCAGCGATACCACTCCTCCCTCTTATTTTCAGTTAACTTTTTAGAATCTTTAACCGCATACTTTTTAAACACGGTTTTAAACTGGAGCGGCGCCACCACTACTCCCACCGAGACAGGCCCCGCCAAGGGCCCGCGCCCCGCCTCATCTACCCCCACCAAGTATTTAACCGTCATTACCCCCAAGTATAGCAGTCTGCCCAATTTGCTATAATACGCCCATGTCATTCGTCCACTTGCATGTGCATAGTCATTACTCCCTCTTGGATGGGCTGTCTAAAGTGGATCAATTAGTTAAAAAGGCCAAGAGTTATGGTATGCCGGCGCTGGCTATTACTGACCACGGCGCTATGTACGGGGCGATCGATTTTTATCAAGCGGCGGTTAAAGCCGGCATCAAGCCCATTATTGGTGTGGAGGCCTACATTGCCACGCGCTCCCGTTTTGATAAAGAGCCAGGCGTTGATGCCAAGCGCTTCCATCTCACGCTCTTAGCTAAAAATTTAACCGGCTATAAAAATTTAATTAAATTAGTTACCGCCAGTAACTTAGAGGGTTATTACTATAAACCGCGGATGGATAAAGAGTTGTTGCGCTCCCACAGTGAGGGAATTATTTGTCTCTCTGGTTGCATGGGCAGTGAGTTATCTAAAGCCTTGTGGGAGAAGAATCACGATAAAGCGGTGGCGATTGCCCGCGAGTATCAAGAGATTTTTGGCGTCGATAATTATTACTTAGAGATTATGCACCACCCCAAGTTGGAGCGGGGGTTAGAGATTAAACAAGCCATCATTGATTTAAGTCGCGAGTTAAATATCCCGCTCGTGGCCACTCAAGACTCGCACTACCTTGAGCCCGAGGACGCCAAAGCTCAAGAAACATTAGTTGCCATCCAACTCAACAACTTAGACGGCGAGAAGAAGATTACCAACACCGAGGAGGATTTTTCTTTAATCTCGCCGGCGCAGGCGGCCGAGTTTTTTGCCGATACGCCCGAGGCCGTAGCTAACACGGTTAAAATTGCCGAGCAATGCAACCTAGAGTTAACACTGGGTAAATTTATCTTCCCCCACTTCCCCATACCGGAGGGTAAAACTGGCGACACCTTACTTGAGGAGTTAGCGCTCGCCGGCTTAAAGGAGCGCGGTTTAGATAACGACTCCGCCGCGGTAGAGCGCTTGCGTTATGAGCTGGGGATTATTGCTTTTAAGGGTTACGCCTCTTACTTCTTAGTGGTGGCCGATCTTATCCGCTACGCTCAAGAGCAAAATATTTACTTCAACATTAGGGGCTCGGTGGCTGGCTCCATGACCACTTACGCTTTGGGTGTGACCAAAGTTA
The DNA here is from genome assembly GCA_964538315.1 of uncultured Candidatus Saccharibacteria bacterium. GTDB lineage: Bacteria > Patescibacteriota > Minisyncoccia > Phycocordibacterales > XYD1-FULL-46-19 > JAGORB01. The sequence continues at coordinate 8,291 of CAZIEN010000019.1, read as the reverse complement.
ATCCGCTAGAATATAAAATCCCGTTTGAGCGCTTTTTAAACCCCGAGCGTCCGTCGGCACCCGATATTGATATGGACTTTGCCGATAATCGTCGCGACGAGATTATCCAATATGCCAAACATAAATATGGCGATGATAAGGTGGCCCAAATTGGGACCTTTGGCACCATGATGGCCCGCGGTGCGGTGCGTGATGTGGCCCGCGCTTTGGGTAAACCTTATGAGTTTGGCGATCGCATCTCTAAGTTAATCCCCATGGGCTCACAAGGCTTCCCTATGACCATTGAGCGCGCTTTGGAGGATAACCCAGACTTGGCGGAGCTCGCTAAAAGTGACCCAGAGGTTAAAAGTACTTTGGCCATGGCCCAAAAAATTGAGGGCAGTGTGCGTCATGTGTCAGTGCATGCCGCCGGCGTAGTAATCTCACCGCAGCCACTTAATGAGTATGTGCCACTCCAGTACGACCCCAAGGGTAAAGCGATTATTACTCAATACGATATGTACTCGGTGGGTGAGGATGGTATTGGTTTAACCAAGTTTGACTTCCTTGGCCTCCGCAACCTCTCTATCCTCGCCACCGCCGTTAAGTTGGTAGAAAAAGTTTATGATCAACAAATTGATTTAGAGCAAATCCCACTTGATGATAAAAAAACTTTTGAGCACTTGGCGCGCGGTGAGACTATTGGCCTCTTCCAACTTAACGGTGCTGGCATGACGCGCTGGCTTAAAGAGCTCCGCCCCTCCACCATCCACGATATTAACGCTATGGTGGCGCTCTACCGCCCGGGCCCAATGCAATTTATCCCTGACTACATTGCGCGTAAACATAATCCCAAATTAATCTCTTATCTTGACCCAGCGCTAGAGCCAATTTTAGAGCAAACTTACGGCATCTTAGTTTATCAAGACGATCTCCTCATTATGGCCCACGACTTGGCCGGCTACACTTGGGGTGAGGTAGATAAATTCCGTAAAGCGGTGGGTAAAAAAATCCCCGAGGAGATGGCCGCTCAACGCGAGAAGTTTATTAAGGGTTGTATGGATCATAGTAAATGGAGTGAGAAAAAGGCCACCGAGATCTGGACTTGGGTGGAGCCCTTTGCGGCCTATGGTTTTAACAAGGCGCACTCCGCCTCGTATGGACGCGTCGCTTAACACACCGCTTACATGAAGGCCAATTACCCGGCCGAGTTTATGACCGCTGTCCTCTCGGCTGAAGCCGGCGACACCGAGATGATTGCCGAGATTATCCACGAGAGTAAGCGGATGGGTCTCGCCGTTTTACCACCGGATATTAATGAGAGCTTCTCCGACTTCACAGTGGTAAAGGGAAAACCTGCTGATCCCGAACGACTGGCCACCGAGCCTAGCGAGGTCCGAAGGAGTGAGGAGGCAGCAGGTTTTTCCGCTGATCGTATCCGCTTTGGCCTGGTGACAATTAAAAACTTGGGCGCCGAGATTGCCGGCGCTGTAGTATCCGAGCGTAAAGCCCGCGGGTCATATAAAAACTTGGCCGACTTTTTAGAGCGGGTGAGTCATAAAAATTTAAACCGTAAATCACTCGAGGCCCTCATTAAAGCCGGCGCCATGGACTCACTCCACGAGAGCCGGGCTCAAATGCTCGGTAACATTGAGGCCTTACTAGATTATCATCGCGAGCGGAGTAAAAAGGATACCGCTCAAGACTCGCTCTTTGGCGCCTTACCCGAGAGTGCCACCGCTCCCACTTTAAAACTTAAAGCCGCCGAGGAAATTAGCGAGAAGGATAAGTTAGCTTGGGAGAAGGAGCTCTTGGGCCTTTATGTCTCGGGCCACCCTCTAGATAAATTTAGGACTAAGTTTGAGGGCGCGGGTCAAAAAATTAAATCAGCCCGCGAGCTTAAAGATGGCGCGCCAATTGTGGTGGGCGGGATTATTGAGGAGGTTAAACTTATTACCACCAAGCGCGGCGACCGCATGGCCTTTATGCGCTTGGCCGACTTTACCGACACCATTGAGACCGTTGTCTTCTCGGATATGTATTTAAAATATCGCGACCTCTTAGAAGTTGATAAATGTGTGGCCATTAAAGGTAAAGTCTCTTACCGCGGTGACGACCCCTCCATTATTGTCGAAGCCCTCAAACCATTGGAAGAATAAGAAAACCCGCTAAAAGCGGGTTTTGGATCTAAGTGGATAAATGTAACTTGATTGCGTATTTAACAATTTTTGCCACGTCTCCTCGTTGAAGAACAGTTTCAATATCTTCCCAGGATACTTTGGAAATTTCTGGATCGAACTCATTGAAGACAGGAGAAGATACTTCACCAACGAAGATTACTACCCTATCTTGCTTACCTTCACCAGTAGTCTCATAGAGACCAATTTCCTTAACCGACCCCAACTCTTTTTGGAATTCCTCCCTTATTTCTCTTTTAGCGGCGAGTAATGGAAACTCCTTTTTAGGATTATAGCCGCCACCCGGAATATTCCATAAGGATTTATTGCCGTAGGAATGGAGGACGAGTAATATTTTATTTTTATCCTCGGGGTGGATTATGAGTATCCTTACTCCGTGCGTTTCCGGTTTAAATACCCGCCAATACAACTTAATTAGCGGCCACACCACCGGCAACAAAAAATTGATAGCATAACGTTTAATTCTCATAGTTAGTAGAGTATCCTTTGATGGGTTGGGTCGTCAAACCTTATCCGTAACATTTTTCTAGCGCCAGAATAAGGAAGACGATCATGCAAGGTGAATTGATTGTTTACAAACAAGAGATCACCAGGAGACCACATATAAGTGAGTATCACGGAGTCTTCAAGTACTTCGTCTATAACTTTATAAACAAAGTCATCGGTTAAACCTTGTTTATTTGATATTTCATTAGTAACCACGTTAGACCTATATCTAAGGGTTACCCCATGATTTTCGGTCCCAACAAGAATAGGATGGCAGGCAAACTGATCTTTATGAGCCAAGCTTGAATACTTAATCTCAACCCCAGATAAGCTGGGGTAAGTATTCGTGATGATTCGAGCAGCAATCCTGCCGTCAAAAATACGAGTGGCCCCTCCTGTTTTAGATGGAATTACACAGCCCAAGGCAAAAAAGTTGATTATGCCAGAGGGATAGTAAATACCTTCAGTATGAGCCGCAAGCTTCCCATCACCCTCACCAGTAATTACATGATAGGATAAATCCTGAGCTAACTTTGAGCCAACAACGGCAGACACTACCAACATATCGGTCTCAGGTTTTTCACTCTTTGGCATAGAAACCAGAGCAAACCCATCAGAATCTAGTCCGTTCAACACAAATGGGATAACCTCTTTTGAAATAGAAGTTTTATTCCCAATTTCTAATCCTTTTATCATTCCTAGAACTCCTTTATTTTTAGAAAAGTACAGACAAAATTAAACAACTAACTTTAGTTATATATAAAATAAACAAAAAAGTCAAGTGTAGGGAAGGGAGCCTTGTGGTATATTAATTAGATGAAAAAAGAGCTAGATTTAGCCGCGGTTAGGCACTCACTCGCCCACTTGCTGGCGGCGGCAGTTAAAGAGCTTTACCCTAAGGCCCTCCCTACTATCGGCCCGGCGATTGATAACGGTTTTTATTATGACTTTGATGAGCTTAAAATTACCGACGCTGATTTAGATAAGATTGAGCAGAAGATGCGCGAGCTAGCTAAAAATTGGAGCACCTTTACCCATCAGGAGGTTACTGATAAAGAGGCCAAAAAAACTTGGGCCCACAATCCTTATAAACTAGAGTTAATTGAGGAGATTGTAACTAAAGGTGAGCCCATTACTTTTTATGCCTCGGGCGAGTTTACCGATCTTTGCCGCGGTGGTCATGTAACTGATTTTAGTGAGATAGATTTAGCGGGTTTTAAACTAGAGCGCATTGCCGGCGCTTACTGGCGCGGTGATGAGGCCAACACCATGCTCACCCGCATTTACGGCCTCGCTTTTAATTCTCAAGCCGAGCTGGAGAGTTATATAAACATGCAAGAGGAGGCTAAAAAGCGCGACCATAAAATTTTAGGTAAAGCGCTTAAACTTTTTACCTCCTCTGATTTAGTCGGCTCGGGCCTCCCGCTGATCCAACCCCACGGCATGATCATCCGCGACGCCATCACTGATTACTTGTGGGAGTTACATAAGCACAATGGTTACGATCGGGTCTGGACACCTCACTTGGCTAAAGAGGCTTTATACGAGACCTCGGGTCACGCCGCCAAGTTTGGCGATGAGCTCTTCCGCGTCCAAGGTAAGGAGGACAAGTTCTTTTTAAAACCGATGAACTGCCCCCATCACATGCAGATCTTTGCCGACAATCAGTGGAGTTATCGTGATATGCCAGTGCGTTATTTTGAGCCCGCCACTGTTTATCGTGATGAAAAGTCGGGTCAACTGGGTGGCCTAACACGCGTTAGGGCTATTACTCAAGATGATGGTCACCTCTTCTGCCGAGTGGACCAAATTAATCAGGAGGTCTCCACGATTGTTGAGATTATTAAAAATTTTTATACCACCTTCAATTTAATGTCGGGTTATTGGGTCCGCCTGTCCGTCCGCGGCGATGATAAAAGTATTTACTTAGGCTCGGATGAAGTGTGGTTAAAAGCTGAGGAGGCCTTAGAGAGCGCCGCTAAAAATAATGATTTAAATTATAAACGCGTGGAGGGTGAGGCGGCTTTTTATGGCCCCAAGCTCGACTTTATGTTTAAAGATGCTATTGGTCGCGAGTGGCAGTTGGCCACTATCCAATGTGATTTTAATTTACCCGAGCGCTTTGATTTAACTTATATTAACGAACAGGGTGAGAAGGAGCGCCCCGTAGTGATCCACCGCGCGATCTCTGGCTCCTTAGAGCGCTTTATGGGCTTAATTATTGAGCATTACGCGGGCGCCTTCCCCACTTGGCTCTCGCCAGTGCAGGTAGGTATTTTACCAGTGGCTGGCGTGCATGAGGAGTATGCTAAAAAGGTAGAGACTAATTTACGCCAAGCTGGCTTACGAGTTAAACTTTATGACGCCAGTGAGACCTTAGGTAAGCGCATTAGAGAAGTTAAAACTACCAAGCTCCCCTACTTCCTCGTTATTGGTGATAAAGAGCAAGACTCTGGCAACTTAACTGTTGAATCTCGCGTGGGAGATAAACAAGACCTCTCCCTCACTGATTTTACCTCCTCCCTCCTCACAGAAATTAAAGGGAGAAAATAAAGTTACTAATAATAAATAAAACCCCGACACTTGTCGGGGTTTTCTGTCTAAAACCAAATCAGATCCAGAGAAGATCGTCAGCGATGGTTGTCATTACCGCTGATGATCGACTCGCAAAGTCTTTACCGGGATATCTAACAAACTCCACATGTCCATCCATATAGAGAGTGTTACACCCACCGGGAATATGCGAGAAGATGTAGGGATTAGTGGCCAAGAAGTCGGTCATCACGGCCACACTACCCTCGGAGGCGGCGCTAGCCACCGGGTCATTAATGTCGGTGATCCGAAAACGCTCCACTCCAGCTCGCAAATGGAAGATCTTCTCACTGCCGTTATTTCCATAACCGTGACCAGCCAAATCACCTGGATTAAGCTTGCTCACTAGCGGCGTCCCCGTCTCAACCTCAATCCCCCCAACATCAATGTCTTGGGAATATTTTCTCATCTCCAAGTCATAGGTATCGTAGTTTGGACCAGGGGCTCTATCCACCTCGCGCTCGCCAGCAATATAGGCATGGACGACAATCAACTGGGCAGCACAATCCTCGCCTGCACCTTGATTTTGGAGTAATTGATCAGAGGTAATCACCTTTCCGGCTAATTCCTGTTCAATTAAACCATTAATAACCCAACCAAAATAGCGATAAGATGTACCACCGACGGCCCAACCAGCTACTTTACTATCGTAACTAGGCAACTTATGACTATTGCAAGGTACGTGCCACCAGTTCTCACCACTTTTTGGATTTTTTAGTAGCCAATTTTCCAACTTAGAGGGACAAGACAAAATGTTAAGATCCACCACATAGTCAGAAGTTACATTGAGCGGTGAAACCATGAAGGCACCAGAGGCATGACTACCGCCAATTTGAGGTAAACCAGCGTTCTCCGTCATTGGGACAGGATCACATCGCACTCCAGGGTAGGCATCACTCTGACAAATAGGTGGCCAAACACCCCGTTTACTCTCGGCCTCATACATTTTAAAAATGAGACCCCATTGTTTAAGATTGTTGGCGCAACTGGCCCGGCGGGCCGCCTCCCGCGCCCGCGCCAGGGCCGGCAACAAAATGGCCGCCAAAATACCAAGGATCGCAATCACTACCAAGAGTTCAATCAAGGTAAAACCGCACTTTTTTTGCATGACAAAGACCTCCTATTATTTAACTTAGATTTACCACACTTACCCTAAATATCCAAGTTGGCCATTTTGGCGTGAGTTTGGATAAAGATTTTACGCGGCTCAACATCGTTGCCCATGAGGATGTCAAAGGTTTGGTCGGCCATCGCCGCCTCAGCAATAGTTACTTGTTTTAAAATCCGACGCGCTGGGTCCATGGTTGTTTCCCATAATTCCTCTGAGTTCATCTCGCCGAGACCCTTATAACGTTGGATGGAGATCTTGCTCCCCCGTTTAGTTTTAACTTCTACCTCCTCACCTTCATCACCCTCTATTGCCCCCTCGGTGTCAGCGGGCATCTCAATCTCGCCACCTAAACTTTTAACAATTTTATCCTTTTCGGCATCGGTGTAAGCATAGTGGAGCTCTTTACCCTTTTTAAGTTTATAAAGGGGTGGTTGAGCAATATAAATATGCCCCGCATCAATTAACTGACGATAATATCTATATAAGAGAGTAAGTAAGAGTGTGCGGATGTGGGCGCCGTCTACATCGGCATCGGAGGCTAAAATAATTTTGTGATAACGGAGTTTACTAATATCAAAAGTATCGCCAATGGCCGTACCCAAAGCAATGACCAAGTTTTTAATCTGCTCGGAGGCCAGCATGCGATCTAAGCGGGCTCGCTCAATGTTTAAAATTTTACCCCGGAGTGGCAGCACAGCTTGAGTGCGCCGATCGCGGCCCGTTTTAGCCGTACCGCCAGCGGAGTCACCCTCTACCACAAAGAGCTCGGCCTCACTAGCATCTTTGGTTTGGCAGTCCGCCAACTTACCCGGCAAGGTCATAC
>CAZIEN010000019.1:0-1092 GCA_964538315.1 uncultured Candidatus Saccharibacteria bacterium | reverse complement strand
CAGCGCTCCCTTACGCAGCACCGAGTCTTTAGCCGCCTTGGCGGCCTTACGGGCCCGCACGGCCAAGATCACCTTGTTCACAATCATTTTGGCGTCGTCTGGATTCTCCTCCAAGAAGGCGGCAAAGGTCTCGCCAAACACAGTGTCTACCGCGCTCCTCGCCTCTACGCTACCCAGCTTGGCCTTGGTTTGACCCTCAAATTGTGGATCACGCAACTTTACCGACACCACTGCTACCATCCCCTCCCGCACGTCATCACCGGTAAAGTTCTCGTCTTTATCTTTAACTAAACCAGTTTTACGCGCGTAATCATTAAGAGTGCGAGTAAGGGCGGTGCGGAAGCCGGTAACATGCATACCACCCTCCGGCGTAATGGTATTGTTAACATAACTGATCTCCTTGGAGTCAATGTCATCAATGTATTGGAGCGCAATCTCTACCGCGACTTTATCACCCTCCTTCTCCACATAAAAAATATTTTTTTGAATGGGCTTGGCCCGTTGATTATAAAATTTAATTAACGATAGCAAACCACCCTCAAAATAAAAAGTTTGGGATGGTACCGGCAAGGCCAACTCGTTTAAGAAAAAAGTTTTATCTAAATTTAATTTGCCAGCATACTCGCGAGCGTCAATCACTCTTAAACGTAATTTTTTTACTAAGTAAGCTTGGCCCCGGAGATGAGCAATAACGCGGGCCCAGTCATACTCTGTTTCCGAGAAAATGGTTGGGTCGGCTTGCCAGCTAATAATGGTGCCGTGGAGCTTAGACGAGCCCACTTTTTTAACGGCATACTTCTTTTTACCTTGGGCGTACTCTTGCACATGATGACCACCATCGCGGTGCACCTCGGCCTTAAGCCAAGTAGAGAGAGCGTTTACCACCGAGGCACCCACACCGTGCAAACCACCGGAGATCTTGTAACCATCACCCTCAAACTTACCACCGGCGTGGAGCACGGTCATTACTGTCTCCAAGGTGGAGACTTTGGTTTTTTTATGGACCTCCACTGGGATACCGGTACCGTTATCTACCACCCGCACTACACCATCAGGGAGGAGCGCTACCTCAATTTCATCGGCGTAGCCGTT
>CAZIEN010000018.1:5184-10632 GCA_964538315.1 uncultured Candidatus Saccharibacteria bacterium | reverse complement strand
AGCAATGAAAAAATATTTTTTCTTAAAAATTGGATGATACATGTAACTTTTTATGGCAAATCGTTTATATTTCTGGTACTTTTTTATTTGATGCCTATTTTTCTTGATATTTTAAATTTTAAACATTTATTTTTTGTGTTTGGGTTTACTTGCGCACCAAGCCGTGCCAGTATTTATTCATAGCAAAAGAGGAACTTTAGCGGTCTAATTATCTGATGTCTATGATAGTAAAAAATAAAATAAAGGATGATCGTGAGGAGGCTAAGGATAAAATTAGAGCTGTAGCCACCTCTAGTGATGACAAGGGAGAGCGCCGCGAGAAGGTAGAGGGTATCCGTATTGATCGGATCCGCGCCTTCGCCGCGCAAATGCAAGAGCGCTTAGAGGCTGCTCTCGCTCGGAGCCAAAAGTTTGTGGATCGTATTACCAGCTTCCTCAATGATCGTGAGGCCGCCGGTCAAAATGTAACCAAGGCCCGCGCTAAGGTTACCGAGGCTAATGCTGTTATTGCCTCAAGTACGATTAAAGTTAATGCTATCCCTACTCAAATTGAGGCCGCTTTAACCGCCTCCTCTACCCCTAAAGACATCTTCGCTAATATCAAAAAGATTGTGGGTGAGGGCGTAACCGCTATTAAAGCCGCTCAGCAAAAGGTAGTTGAAGCAGTTAAGGCCTTAAAAACCATCCCGACTGGCAACAATGCCACCTCCACTGCCACCTCGACCTCAAGTAATTAATTATAAAGCTAATTCAAAACTGTTATGGAAAATCTTGGAACTTTGAGCCCAGAGCGCGAGTCTAAAGGCCCAGTTGTGGGGATTGTAGTTATTATTGTCCTCCTCATTTTAGGCGGCGTGTACTTGTGGCAGTCTAAGTCGGTAGAGACACCAGTTAACAATGGCGATCAAACCGCCTCTACCACCGACGAGATGACCGCTAACCTCTCGACTCAAGGCTCATCTAGTAATCCACAAGATATTGAGGCCGATGTTAATGCCACCAATTATACCGGCATTGATAAAGAGGTCACTCAAATTGGCGTCGAGCTCGGTCAGTAAAAATCAAAAAAATATTTGCCAAATAGGTGCCTCCTGGGTTATGCTCGGGAGGCATGTTTGGTATTACGACTAAAAAATTACCTGGCTCGCGCCTTGAGATTAAGGGTGCCGTGCCGGCCGACGAGTTTAAAAGCTACCGCTCTAAGGCGGTGGCTGAGTTGGGCGCCAAGATTAAACTTGATGGCTTCCGCCCGGGTCATGTGCCCGAGAAAGTCTTGGTAGAGAAGTTGGGTGAGGGCCTAATTTTAGAAGAGATGGCCGAGCTCGCTTTGGCCAAGGCTTATCCCGAGATTTTAAAATCAGAGAAGATTGACGCCCTCGATCGCCCCGAGATTAAGATTACTAAGATGGCCATGGGTGATGAGCTCACTTTTACCATTGAGACTGATGTTTACCCGGAGGTTAAATTGCCGGATTATAAAAAAATAATTTCTGACCTAACAGTAGTTAAAGCCGAGCCCACCACTGATGAGGATGTTAATAAGGTAGTTGATGAGTTACTAGCTAGCCACGCTGATCACTTACCCAAACCAGTAGAGGGCGAGACACTTAAATTAACCGATGAGTTGGTAAGCCACTTTGGCGAGTTTACTAATGCCAAAGAGTTAACCGATCGTATCCGTCAAAACTTAACTACCGATAAAGAGTGGAAGGCACGTGACAAAAACAGAGTAGAGATTATTAAAAAGATTGCCGCCGCTATGGAGGTGGAGTTACCCCAAGCGATGATTGTGGGCGAGTTAGATAAAATGATGGCCGAGCTTAAGGGTAGTATTGAGCGCTCGGGCTTCCCCTTTGAGGATTATTTAAAACAAATTAATAAAACCGAGGTAGACTTACGCGGTGCTTGGGAAGAGCAAGCTAAAGAGCGAGTAAAGTTTGGACTCTTTACTAACGCCTTATCTGAAGCCGAGAAATTATACCCCAATGAGGAAAAGTTAGCCGAAGCCGTGGCGGAACTTAAAAAAGATTACCCCGAGGTGGATGAGACGCGACTTAGAGCTTACGCCGGCTCGGCTTTAGCTAATGATGCCGTGTGGGAAAAGCTTGAATCTATAAAATAAAAGATATAAACTAACAACACCATGTTAATCCCAACTGTGTTAGAAAAATCGCAATTTGGCGAGCGGGCCTACGATATTTACTCGCGCTTACTTAAAGAGCGAATCGTCTTTTTAGGTGGGCCAGTAGATGACGAGGTGGCCAATTTAATCATTGCCCAACTCCTCTTTTTAGAATCCGAGGATCCTAAAAAAGATATTAGCCTCTATATTAACTCGCCGGGTGGCTCCGTAACCGCTGGTCTCGCTATTTATGACACCATGCAACATATCAAGCCCGATGTGCGGACTATTTGTGTGGGTATGGCCGCCTCCATGGGCTCCTTACTGCTCGCCGGTGGCGCTAAAGGTAAACGCCTCGCGCTACCTAATGCCGATATTATGATCCACCAAGTCTCGTCTGGTTATCAGGGTCAGGCCTCGGATATTGAGCGCAATGCCAACTGGGTCTTAGGTTTAAAGAAACGCTTAAACATTATCTTGGCTAAACATACCGGTAAAAAGCCCGAGCAAGTAGAGAAGGATGCCGACCGCGATAACTTTATGACCGCCGAGGAAGCTAAGAAGTATGGCCTAATCGACGAGGTGATCAAACCCAAAGGAAAATAGGTAGATAAAATTAAGTGAAACAAAATACCGCCCCCGCCAACATCTTACGAAGTTGTGGCGGGGGCGGTTCTGGTTTTCGGGAAATGGTTATGGGCAGGGGCCCAAGTTAACAGTCGGCGGCGGCAGTTGGAGCACGTGATAGATCGATATCGTCGACTCACCCACTCTCAACTTATCGTCGTCGATTAAATCAACCGACTCGTCCTTACTAAGGGCCCAACCATTATGGAAGGTGCCATTGGTGCTGGACAAATCCCGTACTGTTACCCGTAAGTCATGATGGATATTGACCATCATGTGGATACGGGAAATACAGGGGTCAAAGCCCGATTGGATATCGGTCTCGTAAGACCGACCCAACACGTATTGGCCAGGGGTCAGTGGGATCAAGCGTTCCAGCAACGGCAACCGCTCAATCTTCATGACCACCACCGGAGAGATGACTGGGTCATTTCTCCGTATGGCTTGAGCGTTGATCTCGGCCATTAACCGAGTGCCCTCAAGGAGAGTTTGATCCGCTTTATCAGCCTGACCGCAAATCTCCTCCACCCGAGACAATCCATAGAAGCTTACCCCGTGACCAACCAAATCCTTTTTGTCCATAATTTTAAACCCTTCCTGGCCTAAGGCCATTTGGACCTTTTTTCAAACTTCTACCTATCATTTTAGCAATAATATACTAAAAAGTCAATAACAAAATACCCGCTAGCTTTACAACCCGTCAACTCGCTGGTAAGATGAGGTTGTTAACTTATTAATGAATTTTTTAGAAAATAACTTGTCTGTCTGTTGGTCCCGTTAGGAGTTATGTCTACTCTCAAGCTAACTATTGCTAAACTAAGCTTATACCGCCGTCTTAAAGCGGGAGTTTAAACTTTTCCCGGGGCCGGGGCAGTCCCCCGCCTATGAATTTAGTCACATTTATCATCATTACCGGCGTCGTAGGACTAGCCGGCATTATTATTGGTTACTTCCTACGGTGGTTAGTTACCTTGGGTCAAAAGGGCTCCTTGGAGCTCTCGGTTAAGGAGACTATCCTCACCGCTAAAGATCAGGCCCAAAAGATCGTCAGCGAGGCCGAGCTTGAGGCTAATCGCCTCCTCACTGAGGCCAAAGAGCGAGAGAAGGAGAAGGAGAAGGAGCTTAAGCGCACCGAGGAGCGCTTGATTAAAAAGGATGAGACCCTCGATCGTCGCCAAGGCGATATTGATAAAGAGGCCGAGCATATTAAGCGCCAAGTGGAGGAGGTTAAACTTATTAGAGAGCGCGCCGATAAGCTCGCCGAGGAGCGTAAAAAGGAGTTGGAGCGCGTGGCCAAACTAACTACCGAGGAGGCTAAAACCGAGCTCTTAACCACCATTGAGCGGCAAAGTGCAGATGACTTAATGACTCGTCAGCGTAAGCTAGAGTCGGCTGGCAGTGCCGAGCTTGAGCGCAAGGCCAAAGATATTTTGGCCACCATTATCCAGCGCCTCTCCACCAGCACGGTGCCCGAGGTGATGTCCACCACGGTTGATATCCCCTCCGACGATATTAAAGGTAAGATTATTGGTAAAGAGGGTCGCAACATTAGAGCTTTTGAGAAGGCCACCGGCGTGGAGGTGATTATTGATGACACACCGGGCTCTATTGTCCTCTCCTCCTTTGACCCGGTCCGCCGGCAAATTGCCCGTGTGGCGCTGGAGAACTTAATTAAAGATGGTCGCATCCAACCGGCCAAGATTGAGGAGGTGTTAGATAAAGCTAAAGAATAAATTTCTAAAATTATTAAACAAAAGGGTGAGGAGGCCGCTTATGAGGCCGGGGTAATTAATTTGGATCCACGAATTCTTTTAATCCTTGGTCGCTTACACTTCCGCACCTCTTATGGTCAAAATGTGCTCCAGCACTCGGTAGAGATGGCCCACATGGCCGGGATGCTGGCCGAGGAGCTCTCCGCCGATATCCAAGTGGCTAAAGCCGGCGCTCTCCTCCACGATATTGGTAAGGCGGTAGACCACGAGGTGCCTGGCACTCACGTGGAGATTGGCCGCCGCATCTTAGAGAAGTTTGGCGCCAGTGAGGCCATTATTAAAGCCATGCAGGCTCATCATGAGGAGTATCCTTATGAGACCATTGAGTCGATTATTGTGAAGGTGGCCGACAGCATCTCCGGCTCGCGCCCTGGCGCTCGCCGCGACTCCATTGAGAATTACTTAAAACGCCTTAAAGACTTGGAGGATATTGCCAACTCCTTTAAAGGGATTGAGAAGACTTATGCCATTGCCGCTGGCCGCGAGATCCGGGTGTTTGTTAAACCCGAGGAGATGACCGACCTGGAGGCTCGTAAACTGGCTCGCGATATTGCCCTCCGCATTGAGCAAGAGCTTAAATACCCCGGTGAGATTAAGGTCACCGTCATGCGCGAGACTCGGGTTATCGAATTTGCCCGGTAAATTTTAGACAAAAAAAATCCCCCCAAATATTTAGGAGGGCAGGAGGGTTTAATTAATAGCTCCTGTAATTATTATATTAGCAGAATAGGGTAATTTTGTCAACTGTGGGGATAAGCTTGCTAAATAAGGGTCAAAAGTTATAATTTAAGGTAGGTGGAAATCTAAGGTCGTCGCCCCGCCATGGTGGGGTAAATTAGCAACCTAACCTAAAAACATAGGTTATGAACAAGCAAGCGATTATTGATAAAGTGCAGTTTGAATTAGTTCAGAGTATTGAAGAGAAGG
>CAZIEN010000018.1:2691-5174 GCA_964538315.1 uncultured Candidatus Saccharibacteria bacterium | reverse complement strand
ACTAAGGCCCAAGCCGAGCAGGCCGTAGACGGCGTAATTGAGTCGATTGTTGGCACTCTTAAAAAGGGTGGCGAGGTCTCAATTGCCGGCTTAGGTATCTTCTCGGTTAAAAAGCGAGCCGCTCGTACCGCGCGTAACCCGCGCACTGGCGCCACCGTCCAGGTAGCCGCCATGAATGTGCCCAAGTTCCGCGCTGCTAAAGCCTTTAAAGAGGCGGTTAAATAAGTTTTACTACTACCTAAAAAATCCCACTTGAGTGGGATTTTTTAGTGTCTATTTTTGATACTGGGCGTTAATCTCTTGCTCTACATCACTCCTGGCTCGGCCATATTTAAGGCCCGAGAGCTCGCGGAGTTTATTAATTAAATCATTATTGGCCGGTAATGGGGCCAAGGTCTCCACATCAAAGGGGCGCACCGGCCGGCCATTAACCAAGAGTCGCAAGTAAGCATGGCGATTATCAAGATTAACTAAATCCCCTTCCTCAAACACGGGGGCAAATTGGTTGGCTAAGTATTTGGCATCATCCACTCCCACACGGAAGGCGGCCATCGTCCCCACGTTACCAAACACTGCCTCTTTAATCTCATCCTCAATTTGACCAATAAATTGGTGCGCCAAGTTTAAACCCAGTTTATACTTACGCGCCTCCGAGAGGATGGTGGCCGTGGAGTTGGTAGTGATGTTTTGGAACTCATCAATATATAAATAAAAGGGTGGCAAGGTATCTTTAGGCGCATCCACGCGTGAGAGCGCCGCTTGCAATATTTTACCCACCACAATTAAACCAATTAAATTAGCATTAATATCGCCCAAGCGACCCTTAGCCAAGTTAACAAGTAAAATCTTTTTCTCATCCATCACTTGTCTAAAGTCAAAGGCCGAGTGCCGTTGGAGGAGGATCGGCCGCATAATATCGTTGGTGAGGAAGGCATCAAACTTACTGGTAATATACGGCACCACATTTTGCAGCGCCGCCTCACCACCGGCCTTCTCGGCTACCTCGAGCCAAAATTGGCGGATAATTGGATTAGTCGATTTAGCCAACTTAGCGCGTCTAAACTCCGGCTCGGCTAAAATGCGCGCAATATCAAGTAAGGTTGGGTTACTGCCCGGCTCGTCTAAGGCCAAGAGGGCACTATTCCTAAAATATTGCTCAAAGATTGGGCCGCCCACCGTCTTCATATCAAACAGTTTGTTAAAAATGGCCAAGAGCTCATTAACCACAAAGGTTTTTTGATCGGGATATTTAGGATTGTAGTCCAGCATATTAAGGCCGAGAGGTCGCTCCCCCGCCGGATCAAAGTAAATTACATCCTCAAAGCGCTCTTTGGGCACCGCCGCCAAAATATCTAAAATATCCACCCCATGCGGATCCATAAAACACACGCCCTCGCCATTAATAATATCTTGGATGGCCATATTTTTAAGCAAGGTTGATTTACCTGTCCCCGTTTGACCAACAGTATAAAAGTGCCGCAAGCGGTCCTCGGCGGCAAAGTAAATTGGCGTACTGCCACCTTGGTGACGGTTCTCCCCCAGTTTAAGACCGGTGCTTGGTAAGTCCACTGGTGGTGGGGCCGTTTTAGCCCGCACCGCGCGCAGGTTATCGGTCACTTGCACGGTGGCACTGGGGAAGTGGTAAATAGTACTTAACTCTTTTAAATTAAGTGGCAAGAGCTCTCGCTCGTTGAACAGGCGGAAGGAGAAGGCGTGTAGCAAGTTAGAGAGCGAGCGCCCACTCGGCCGAGTAAAGACTAGTTTATTGCTACTAGGTTGCTCAAGTTGGCTAAAGGCCGCCTCTATGTCGGTAAGTAAGGCCTCGGCCGAGGGGCGCGAGGGCGCCGACGCCAGGAGGCGCAAGTTAATCTCTAAGATGGGCGCCTCTATTTTATGCTTAATGGAGTCAATGGTTAGAGTGTCTAAAACTTTCTCGGACTTTTCCTCAGGTTTAACTGGTTTTTTGGCGGGTAAAAAGAACTTACCCACCTCCACCGCCAACTCTTTACCCAAACTGCTCTCATTTAAGACCTCTTTGGTTTTATCGCCCTTCTCCAAGCGTGAGAGCTTACCCTTATAAAGTTTAGTGTAATCCAGCGAGGCTCCTCGACACACCAACTGTACCGCCGCCCCCTCCCCCAACTGATCTAATTTAGAAAAACTGTTAATTAACACATTAAGTGGATCATAATCAAATTGCTCATAAGTCTTTAAACTTAAAGCGGGTGAGTTAGTAAGGCTGGCCACCGAGCCCACTGTTACTCCCTCGGCATTAAAAACATTGTAATCATTTTTTGTCTCCAGCACTCGCGCCCCAGGGAAGAAGGCTACCACCTGCTTCTCTAGCACGCTCCGTTTACTCTCGGGGACACTAATATAAAATAAAGTTTCTTGCCCCTCATTACTCACCGAGAGCTCCACGCTAAAGGGTAGGCCCTGTAAGCCAGCGTAAAGTTGCTCCATTAAGGAGATGACGGTTTTAA
>CAZIEN010000018.1:2278-2681 GCA_964538315.1 uncultured Candidatus Saccharibacteria bacterium | reverse complement strand
CCTCGCTACTCTCCTTAGTCTCCGGTAAACCCACCTCAAATAAAGTCATTTTAAGGGCCGAGGCTAAGGGCTCACTCTCGGGCAATTGATCGGGCCGCGCCACGCGCAAATATTGAATCAGGAATCGGTGGAAGTCGTCCTCCAAGTGTGGATTATTAAGCTCGGCTAAAACAGCGAGGGCATTTTTAACCCCCTTGGACTCTAAAATACCAAGCAACTCCTCCATTTGGCGATCATGCGCCTCCGGCGCCAGATCTAACACAATCGCCGCTATCTCCGGTGTTTTAAGCGCATAATCTTCAGTTAAAACTTGGTTGGGAGTTGGCTCTTGGTAAGAACTGATTAACTCTCGAGCGGGAGCATTTAACTCTGCCACCGTCTCCGGTGCTTTAGCCACTTGCTC
>CAZIEN010000018.1:0-2268 GCA_964538315.1 uncultured Candidatus Saccharibacteria bacterium | reverse complement strand
GTGCCCCAATTCTCCATACTGATTTTATTTTAACACAGAACAAGCGACGATAAATTATTTTGTGCGGGATGAGAGAATCCCCGCCCGTACCGAACGGTACGTTCGGGCGGGGAACTCTCTTTATAATTTTATATTAATAGTGCGGGATGAGAGAATCGAACTCTCGCTTCCAGTTTGGAAAACTGGCATTCTACCATTAAACTAATCCCGCCTGCGACGCAGGCCCGCCCTTGCTAACAAAAATCACTCTAACATAAAAAGCGCCCCGCCAACACCAAGTGGTGTCAGGAGGCGCAAACTGCAAAAATCAAATGTGTATCGGTACCGGGGCCGCCGTCACTCCTTTAGGCGGTCTTGCTTTAAAGAGTTTTATATCCCACCAACAACGGAAAAGATGGGATTGACCAGGGTACTTAGGTTTTAACCAACGATAGAGCGTTGGTAAAATATATTCACCCTCATTAACCATCACATAGAGCTCGCGATCAAAGTCATTCAACCAGAAATGGATTGGGGCCAAACACTCTTCCACCACATCCGCGTTAAGGTAAATGAAGGTTATTTCCCCAGGATGTTCCCACAGAAACGAGAGTAACTTTCCTGGAGTCCAGCCCGACGGCTCAAGGCTGGGTTTAATATCAGGCTGAATGACCATCTTCACCATCTTAATCAAGGTTCTCTCATTCTCAGTTGGGTTACAATAGCCCAGCCAATTGACTGTAGTTATTGGTAACCCTTGCCTACTTTTTACAGGATGCAAAAATTCAAGTCTCAACAAATTCACAACCTTCGCCTTTAGCCGACGATTAAAACGTCTCGATCGACGGCTCTCCCTCCTTGAAGGTCGGTGACCTGAACCAACAAACATTCGCCTTTGACCCACTAAACAACTTCCGCCCATAGGCCCTCCTCGCTTTTTACGACTGTTGCGACCCGATCTGCCCCCAATATAACAAAAACCGTGTAACACACAAGGTTAACAAAAACGTATTAAAATTGACTTCTTCGGGCTGCCGGGAATCGAACCCGGTCTATACCCACCCCATGGGCACGTACTACCGGTATACTACAGCCCGCTTTAAGCGTTTAAACAATAGAAAATGTAACATAACTTAGTCGCCCTTGCCTAATCTAGGGCCTAAGGTAGACTGAGGGTGGATCTTTGACGTCATCAATAGTTCCTCAAACTTTTTGGAAAGGAGGTGAAAGAGATGGACACTCTAATCGACCCAATCCATGAGACAAGAACTCAAATCTTAAAGTGTTTTAAATCTGCCACACTCGAAACACTACATGCTCGAGAAGTAATGGCAGAAGACACAGATGGGATGAGATCAAAAACCTTCAGGATCTTCAGTAATCGTCACACTGGCGACTTAATGAAGATTAAAATCATCCACGCTGGAGGGTTTATTTCTTGCAGGGTTTTAAACGCCAATGGTTGGAGTCAGTTGCCGGTCAATAATACCAACCGACCTTTTTTGCATCAAATGGCTACCATCGCCAAAGAGTTATCCGAGAAGACAAGTGGGGGTAAGGGTCATGTTTGTTTTAAATAATGAGGAACTGTTGATGTGTTTAGACCCTGGCTGGCCAATCAGTCACCGCACAGCCAGGGTTTTATTTTTTACTTACCAAAAAATCCCGATTAAATCGGGATTTTTTGGTTACCACGACGCGATTAGCGACGGGGTTCGAGTGGGCGAGCCTCGGAGACCGTAAGATTACGGCCACCAAAGTCCTTGCCATTCCACATGTCGATAGCTGATTGAGCCTCGGCATCAGTAGACATCTCAACGAAACCAAAGCCCTTCGAGCGGCCCGTAGCGCGATCCATGATAATGGTCGCGGAATCTACAGAACCAGCTTGGGCAAAGGCCGACTTCAATTCGTCGTCGGTCGTCGAGTAAGGCAAGCCGCCAACATAAAGCTTCTTAGCCATTGTTGTGCAAACTTCGTTTACTAATTTTTGTAAGAGCGACCCTCCTCTTGCTGGCTATCTAAGTTAATAGATCGCCCTACAAAAACGGAGAAACTTACAAACATTTATAGTATACACAAATCGAGCAAAAAGTCAACTACCTCACAACCTTGGGGATAATTAGGCCCGCCAGCGACGATAAATTAAGTCTAAGATTGAGCCAAAGACTACCAACACCAACATTAAATCAACTAACCAACCAAAGATAGGGATATAAGAGAGAATAAAGAAAACGAGTATACCTAAAAGCACATTTTGCCAGGTAAGTTTATGATTAGCTCGCTTCA
>CAZIEN010000017.1:0-11026 GCA_964538315.1 uncultured Candidatus Saccharibacteria bacterium | reverse complement strand
GCTCACTCTTCACGTAGAATAAACATCAACGAATGAAATCTTTTTTCCATTACGCATTGTGGGTAAGTTTGGCTGGCTTGTTTGGCATCGCCTTGGTAAGTTTAATCCCACCGACCATCTCGTTGGCACTTAATACTGTTAAGGGCGACTCAACTCATAATTTAACCTATCAAGTGGTGGCGGCCGGTGGCGTGGTTAACTCACCTGTTGCCCCGAAAAATATTTTAGATCCAGTCTTTACTCCGCCTGCGGCAGGTAAGGCTATTAGAGCTGATCTCTCGGCGATGAAGATCTCTCTGTATGATGATGGTAAGGAGGTGGGCACTTTTAACATTTTGGCGAAAGGTAAGCCTGGTACCGCTTGGGAGACGCCAGCCGGGGATTATCATGTGCTAACTAAAGAGGAGAATCATTTCTCCACTATTGGCCAAGTGTGGATGCCGTGGAGCTTACAATTCTTTGGTAACTTTTTTATCCATGGTTGGCCGTATGATGAGCGTGGTAAGGCTGTGCCGGAGGGTTACTCGGGCGGCTGTATTAGGCTCTCTACTGCCGATGCCGAGACGGTTTATAATTTTGCCACTAAAGATACCATGGTCTCGGTGTATGGCGCGGCTTTAACCACGCCGGCGTTAAATCAGGCTTACTATTTAACTACTAACGATCAACCCAAGGTTACCGCCGCCAGTTATGCAGTGGCTGATTTAGAGACGGGCGATTTAATTATGGCTAAAGATGATGAGACGGCTCGGCCCATTGCCTCGGTGTCTAAATTATTAACGGCGCTTACTTCACTGGATGTGATTAATCAATATCAAGTGGCCACTGTGGGACCAGCGGCGGTGGCGGCTTATGGTACTCAAGGTAATTTAAAAGCGGGGGAGAAGTTGCCGATTAATGAGCTCCTCTTCCCACTCCTTTTAGAGTCTAGTAATGATGCGGCGGAGGTTTTGGCCACCCATTTTGGGCGGGCCAGTTTTATTAATCAAGTTAATACTAAAGCCGCGGCAATTGGTTTAACCAAAACGCACTTTGAGGACCCGAGTGGTCTCTCACCGCAAAATGTCTCCACGGCGCGTGATCTGGCTCGCTTGGCTAAACATATTTATCAATACAAACGGTATATCTTTGATGTAACTAGTCAAAGTCGCCACACTTATAATGGTCAGACTTGGATTAATAGTAATAAATTAGTGGGCACCACTGGCTATTTGGGTGGTAAAAATGGCTTTACCGATGAGGCCGAGCAAACCCAAGTGGCCCTCTTTAACTTACCGCTCTCCGAGTTTACCCAGCGACCGGTGGTAGTGGTACTACTTAAAAGTACTGATCGAGATAAAGATATGTCGGCTCTAGTTAACTTTGTTAAAAAGCATGCCGTCTTTGGCGAGGAGCCCAAAAACCCCACCTTCCACTATTTGTAGAATAAAAAACCGTCGCGAGGGCTTACCTCGCGACGGGCACATTGAGAGCTAATTGTTCCCTGGTTCTTTTGGGCCAGTAATATGGAATTTGGTCAAAAGATCAGAGAATCTAACTTCGGGTTTTTCCTCAATCTTCTCGAAAACAAAAGATTCACCAGATTGGAGGATGTTCAGGATTCTTCCGACTGGAGTGAAGGCTGGCACAATAGTCCCAGTTATCTTACTGCTTGTCTCCTGTGGCACCGGAACAACAATATTGGCGGTCCGGATAATGCTGGAACCCCTCCCAAAGTAATGATCAAATTGAGTGATAATAACCCCCAAAAAACTTTTTCCACCCATTGTCACGGGGGTCATTGAGGTAGCGTATAAGACCCAATCACAGAAGTATATTGCCTCCACTAATATCAGGTTTGGGTGACAATGCCAACGAGCAATTTTGCAATGATCACCAATTTCTTGATAGTCCTCGATTTCCTGACAATCGAGACTTTTTGGTTCAACTACAAATTTACGCGGATCCATAATCAACCTCCTTCCCCAAGTTGTGTCTATTTTAATTATTACGCCGGTAGTGCTAAGCTGTCAATTATGTGTTTTTGGCATCAGTTAAATAAACCGATAATTTGTCAGGCGCCGCTTTATGATGTAACCGACGCGGCTTTTAGGCAGATCATTGCTAAATATTCTAAGCCGGCCGGGCCGGACATCTTTTTTACCGAGTTTGTATCGGCTGATGGTTTAATGCACCCTAAAGGGCGTGAGAAGTTACTCCGCGAGCTTTACTTTACCCCCGCCGAGCGGCCGATAGTGGCCCAACTTTTTACCAGTAAGCCCGAGAAGATGCGCGAGGCGGCCAGGTTGTGTAAGGAGCTGGGCTTTGACGGCATTGATATTAACATGGGTTGCCCAGACAATACGATTGAGAAGCAGGGTTGTGGCGCCAATTTAATTAAAAATCCTGAGTTGGCTAAAGAGTTAATTGAGGCAGCTAAAGAGAGTGGGCTTAAAGTCTCGGTTAAAACGCGCTTGGGCTACAATCAAATTGATTTAGAGTGGATCAAGTTTATTTTAGATTGTAAGCCGGTGGCCCTCACCGTGCACTTGCGCACGCGCAAAGAGATGAGTAAGGTGCCGGCTCATTGGGAAGTAATGGGGGAGATTATGAAGTTGGCTAAAGATTCAGGTGTGATTATTTTAGGTAACGGTGATGTTAAAACGCCAGGAGAGGCGAGAGAAAAATGTGCCGAGTATAAATGTGATGGGGTAATGATAGGACGGGGTATCTTCGGCAACCCGTGGTTGTATGCGGAATATATACCAACCAAAGAAGAGCGGTTAAAAGTTTTGCTTGAACATACTAAACTCTTTACCGAGATGTATTTGCCGGGGGAGACTAATACTAAATTATTTAACGGCCATACTAAAATCTTTGCGGTAATGAAAAAGCACTTTAAGGCCTATGTCGATGACTTCCCCGGCGCCGTCGAATTACGCTCTAAACTTATGTAGTGTAATAGTGTAGAGGAGGTAGAAAAACTGCTATAATCACTCCATATGGCGGAGGCTTTATATCGTAAATATCGTCCCCAGAGCTTTAAAGAGGTGCTGGGGCAAGAGGCTGTAATCTCGGTGTTAACCGCCGCGGTTAAGAGTGGTAAAACGGCTCATGCCTACCTCTTTACCGGCTCGCGTGGCACGGGTAAAACCAGTGTGGCGCGCATTTTGGCGGCGGCCTTGGGTTGCCAGAACGCTGACCTGGTAGAGATCGACGCCGCCTCTAATCGAGGGATTGGTGAGATCCGCGAGCTCCAAGAGGGCGTGCGGACCTTGCCGTTTATGTCGCCGGTTAAGGTGTATGTTATTGATGAGGTCCACATGCTGACCAAGGAGGCCTTTAACGCTTTGCTTAAAACCTTGGAGGAACCACCGGCCCACGCCGTTTTTATCTTGGCTACCACCGAGATTAATAAGGTGCCCGAGACTATTCTCTCGCGCTGTGAGGTCCATCATTTTAAAGCGCCAAGTGTGGAGGTGTTGGAGAGGGCCTTAACCCAAATTGCTAAAAGTGAGAATTTAAAATTAGGTAAAGGTGTGGCGGCACTCCTGGCTACCTTGGGTGATGGCTCCTTCCGTGATGCTATTGGCTTGTTGCAAAAGGTGGCCAATTTAAGCGAGGGCGGTGAGATTACGGCCAGTGCCGTGGAGCAAGTAACAGCCGCGCCTAGTAGTGAGCTGATTACTAAGATTTTACTCGCGGTGGCCGAGAATAATTTAGACGCGGCGCTCGCCGCGGTGGGTGAGGCGGTGGCCGCCGGCAAGGAGATGCGGACTTTAATTAAACTTTTAATGCGTGAGGTGCGTCTTACTATGCTCTATGGCTTTGCACCCGCACTCCGTAAAGAGTTGGAGGGCGAGTTGAGTGATGAGCTTTTAACTAAAATAAAAACTTTAACCGCCGATAAAGCCGTGTTGGGCCGATTATCGGGTGTGCTCCGCGAGCTCTTAGACGCTTACTTACAAACGGCCACGGCCGCCGTGCCGGAGTTACCGCTGGAGCTGGCCCTAGTAAAACTTTTGACTAAAGACCAAAAATAAGGTAGAAATGGATTTGGCTTTCAGGACCTCGTTAATTAACTCTAAATAGAGAATACGGAAGGAGATGAGTAATGTTTTATGCAAATACCGTTGCCGCCATCAGGTCACTTTTGGAAGACAGGGGATTTTGTGACGATAATCCGGATAGAACAACTCGGGGCCCAGATATCTACTTGTCTGCTGACAAAAATTTGGTCGCCGCCGATATCTATGCCTACTGCAACAATATTGAATTTTTAGACACCAGTGAAGTTGGAATTTTTTCTCAGGCTTCGCATGCCTCTTTCCAAATTGGTTTTGCTGCTGCGTTGACTGAATCTTTCTTTCGCGGTAGTAGTTTTGGTTTGGGCCGAGTTTTAAGCAGAGACACTAAGATGGGGTTTGATAAGCCTCACCGGCGGCCAGTACTCGGGATTGATTTTGGCCGGACGATCTGTGACATTGGAGCTGGTCATGTTACAACCGGGCGGGCCGAGGTTGATCCTCAATTCTTTACCCTGCCATTTGTAAATGGCGCCGTGGAGGCGATTAAAAGCTTTGCCCCTCTGTTTGGCCCCAGGAGTATGCACATCGTCTCCAAGTGTGCGCCTGAGTCCGAAGGGGCAATTAAAGAATGGCTGGCTCGGAAGAACTTTTGGCAACTAACTGGCATGAGGGAGGGGAACATCCACTTCTGTCGTGAGCGGCATGAGAAGAATCCAATTTGTTGTAAACTTGGCGTCACTCACTTTGTGGATGATCGCCGGGAAGTCCTCGCTCATATGAGCGAGGTTAGGACGAGGGTTGCCCTTAATCCGCGTGACGATGACCCAGATGAAAAACCATTCCTCAACCAGCCCTACCGTCCCACTCCTTGGGAGAAGCTTAACCCCATCTTGGTAGCGCCGGATTGGGCTAAGGCTGGCGAGTTGATCCGCGGTTCCTTTAATCCCAACCCGACTTTGGTTTCCGTGTAATCGTTACCAGACTCTCAGACCCTCGTCCTCGCGGCGAGGGTCTTCTTTTTTACTCCATTTAGCCTACAATACTGTTTATATGAATAAACCTTTAATCGCCTTGGTGGCAGTAATCTTGTTAGCTGGTTTAGCCTATCTTTATCTTGTGCCGGCCGGTGAGCCGGTAACCTCACTTAAGACTTATATCTCGGGGAGTGGCAATTTAACTTTTAATTATCCGGGCTATTATGTTTTAGAGGAGCGCGAGGTGGCTGGTGGCGAGCGGGGTGAGCAACACCTAACTTTAATTAAAGAGTCCGAGCTTAAGAGGGAGGCCAGTGAGGGCCCCACTAGTATCAATATTGATATTTATCAAAACGATTTAGATCAACTCACCACCGAGCAGTGGATTAAAAATGATGCTCGCTCTAACTTTAAACTCTCGCCCGATGGTAAATTAAGCTCCACTACTCTCGCCAGTCGCCAGGCGCTTACTTACCTGTGGGACGGCTTGTATCGTGGGCAGACGATAGCACTTACCACGACTAAAAATGTTTATACTTTTAGTGTGACCACTCTTACCGCCACTGATAAAATTAAAAGTGACTTTGAGGCGCTTTTAAAGACGGTGGATATTAAAGAGTAGACAAAATTTTAGGAAGAGTATACTTAAGATAGAAGGTCTTAACTGGGCAGTTGGGCACACTCGGCCACTTGGGCCAGATGGGAGGGTAGTATGTTAGGAGACGACTTACCTTCTGTGGAGTACTTAAGTTCTGACGAGAGGGTGAGAGTTTTGCATGAGCATTATCTCAAAAATCCCAATGGTGGAATTTGGGATATGCTCGAGCATTGCTCGGAGGAAGAGCAAGATCAGCTTGTTGATTTGATTGCCGATGACTTAGGTTTAAATAAGTTGCGTGAGGAGGGCTTGAAGTTGGCTGCTCCTCAAATCCAACTTGACCCAAGTGCTATCAGGCGAGAGGCCGAGTTAGCCAGCTGGTTTGGCCGCCAACAAATTGCATCATAAGGAAGATTAAGGTCCTGGGCGCCTCGCGCGACCCCGGACCTTTTAGTTATTTAAGAAATGAAGAGATGTTTAATTTTCATTTTTTAAAAAATGTCCATCATTTGATTATGAAATCACCTGTTTTTAATGCTAAAAATGATAAATGTATCCACAATGCTAATAAAATAATATATTTAATAAGGAATGCCCATAAGTTCTCTTTGATGTATAATTTAATTTTTACTGATTGAAGCATTTTTAGCACTTCATCATAAGTCAATTTTGATGTATCGCGCATAGCACCATCATTTATAGTTGTGGTTCCTATTTGGCCAAGATCTATCATGTTATCTCTTGGACTTATATTTTTACAATCCTCTTCAAATGGGCGCGCTTTCAGTGTTTGTTTACCTAATGAATCTGTCCGTATACTTACAGATATTGCCCCTCTCTCGGATGGATCTACTATTTTTATAATAGAATCATCATATGGTAGCGTAGTATTATTATCTAGACATATATTATACCACCCTAAACTTAATGATGTTTGGAAAAAATCAGCTAAAACGAAACTTGTTAGATCTTCGTTTATGTCTGCTAATACAATAGTTTGTGGAGTATCTGTGTTTGTATTAAGGGGGTAAGTTTTTAATGGATTAAATATTGTATAAGTAAATATAAAAGGCAATATAAATAGCCAAAAAATTTTTATAAATCTTTCGCCATATTTACAAATCATTCTGTGTATCAATGTCTTTTTATTGAAATTATTTATTTGGCTGCCGGACTTGGAATCGAACCAAGATAAACAGCTTCAAAGGCTGCTGTCCTACCTTTAGACGATCCGGCAATATTATATTTTACCCAACAATTCTTTTTTACCTTTTGCTGTTTTATAAAACCTTTCTTTCTCAAAAGCTATATATTTATCATTATAACCTTCTTGAAACACAAGTTCGAAAGGTCTTCTGGCTTTAGTAGATCTAACTAATCCATCATTATGCATTTTTAACCCCTTCTCTATATCCGAGGTACAACCTACATAAAACTTTTTATCTTTCTCACTTTTCAAAACATAGATGAATTGCATAGTCCTACCTTTAGCCTCGCCCATATGCTGTAGCCTCTGGGCTACGGCCGAGGGACGATCCGGCAATGTGCCCAATATGACATATTTATTGGCTTTATTCAAACAAAAAAGGCCCGGGGTATCCCAAGCCTTAATCTAGGAACTCGTAGCGGAACTAAGCCGCCGACATGGGTGAGGGGGAGGCAAAGGCTCCCAAAAAGATCTCGTCAATGGAGAGGGTAACAGCTGCCACCAGTTGACATTTTTGCATCGCCTTGGCATGAGCGACAAGCTTTGTGGCCTCCAGGGCCGCGACCAAAAGGTCTTCTTGTTCTTCAGAGCTCTGACAACATTTTAGATACGGCTCCAAAGCGGCAGAACGAGAATCTTTCTCCAAGTCAGTAACGAACCCGTCCAACAACCTAGCCACCCTCTCATCAGAAGTCTCTACTTGTTGCCCAGACATAAGACCTCCAGTTTGGCAATTGCCAAGTTAGGATCCTCTCTACCTTATAGTATACTCCTTTTTATAGACGGTAATAATTAGTTATCAACTCCGTCTCCCATCTATATGAACAAGCCCATTATTGCCTTGGTAGTCGTTATATTATTAGTATTAGGAGCAACGTATTGGTGGTCTAGCAACAACCAGCCTGCAGGTAAGGTTACCCCCTTAGGTACCTACTTTGAGACCAAATTAGTAGCTATTGGCGCCGCCGATATTGGCCAGCCCATACACGGCTTTGATGCCAATTTATTAATCAGTGCCTTCCCTAAATTAGCTCCCACCGACTTTAACAATGTCGAGACCCTTGGCGGACATTATGAGGTAAGCAACGGCCAAGTCACCTTAGTACGAGAGGACGACAAGCCCATCACCTCGGCCGAGAATACACTGGCCCAAGCCGGTTACACTACCCTACTTAAGAATGTCTCTACTCGCTTAGGTGCCAGCGTGGATACCGAGGCCGAGATTGATGCTTTAGTATCCTCACTCAACAGCGATGACGCCATCTTAACCGGCATCAACGCCGCCAGTACCGGCATGGGCGTTACCATCTTGCCACTGGCGGTAGTAGAAGATAGTCGTTGCCCACCCAATGCCAACTGTATCCAAGCCGGCACGGTCAAGGTAAGAGTTAATATTAAAACCGCGGCTACTAGCACCGTCCAGGTAGTAGAGCTTAATCAAGCGGTCTTAACTGAAGGCACCACTGTTACCCTCACTCGCGTGGAGCCACAACCACTTGTAAGCTCCATGATCCCACCCGCCGCTTATCAATTCTACTTTAAGATTGAGAAGCGCTAACCCTTACTTAATCTCCACTGTCTCTAAGAGCGAGTAGAAGTGGCGTCTAATCTCATCATTAGGATCCAAGTAGGTCACGCTAAATAAATAAACTTTAGGGCCAGTTGAGAGCGCCACGGTGTCGCCACGATATAAGCCGTCCCAAGTGTAAGTCACCGCCTCGTACTGGCCGAAGGGGAAGATCTCTAACTGTCCATCAATAGATAAATTGAAGTTAGAAGTAGGCTCTTGTTGTACCCAGTCGGCAATAGCGGTAGTGCTGGCCACATCATAAGTATTAATGGTAATGGCCGTGGGGCCCTCGCCGTTAACCGGCACCTCTTGCGGTACCGTTAAGATTAAACTGTCGGGCGACTCCTTAACTTCATAACCGGCCGGATAAATAAAGTTTAAAGTTGGTGAGGAGTAGTTAAGCACTTCTTGACCCGGCAATTCTGCTGGTTGATTAATAAAGTAGTAGCCCAAGACAACAATGACAAGTAGCACAACCACGGTAATTAAAATTTTATTCATATAATCCGTATTGTAATAAATATGCGATAAAAAAGAAGGGCCTCCACCGGAAGGTGGGGGCCCGTTCGCTACGTTATCATTCCATCATCGAAAGGAAGATGATCCTCTTGATCTCAATCCAAGTAGGAGCAATGTGGATAGGGAACGGAGTCCCCCAATCCCCCGTCTCTAAACGCTTAAAGAATGGTATCTCATCCGGATCTTCTGGTCGCGGATTAAGAGCAACGCGCGTCGGTACACTCTCGAGGTGATACAGCACCTCAAGCCGGTCATCAATGAAGTGGGTAATCCCCAGCTTCTCACAGATCGCCGCTTTATCCTTCCTCTCGCGACAAAAATGCAGGTGGTAGGACCGCATCCCCGTTAACTCCCAGAAGTGCTTCTCGCGCAACCACTCCTGAATCGGCAATTCAGAGAGGAGAACTGCCTTGGATACAATATACAGATTCTTCGCACCGATAGCCTGGACCAACTCGCCAATCACCTCCGGCGCCCCTTCTACAAAGGGGTTCTCCAAGAAGTGGGGTTGCATCTCGGCGGGGAGATACTTCTTCTGGCCGTTGAGGATGTTGCAAATTGTTTTGCCGAAGTCTATGCCAAGAACTGTTTTATTGGACATAATTGCCCTCCTTCCACACCCATTTCTACCAATCTTCTACTCTTTAGTCAATAAATTAATGAGGGCCAATTCTAATGGCAACTCCGGCACGGCAGCGGTAGCCGAGTAAAGATAAGCGTCCAAGAGCTCGCGCAACACCTTGGGCCAGAGGGCCAATAATTCTTTACTGGCTACCAGCGGTTTAATCTTGGCTATTACCTCCTCGCCCAACTCCTCTGCCAACTCCTTCTGTAGGTTGGGAGAGAAGCCATACAGCATCGTCACTCTCACCTCTCTAATCAGGAGTTTAAGCAAGGTGCGCATGTCCTTACCAGCGGCACCGGCCTCGCGCACCGCTTTAAGGCCATTATCTAAATTGTGATTGCTCACCGCCTCAATAATCGTCCAAACAATCTTATTAGACGGGGCGCTGGTTACCCTCTCGGCTTCTTCTAAACTTATTTCTTTATCCACCGATAAGTTGGCCACTTTTTGTAACAAGCCGGTGGCGTCGCGGAAGGAGCCATCTCCTAATACGGCCAACAATTCGGCTACTCCCCGCCCCAGTTTAAGCTCTTCGGCTTTAGCAATCTTAGTTAATTGCTTAGTTAAAATTTCAATCGTCGGCGATTTAAAGTGGTGGATCTCACAGCGCGATTTAATCGTCTCGGGCACCTTGTGCACCTCGGTAGTAGCTAAGATAAAGACTACGTGTGCCGGTGGCTCTTCTAAAGTTTTAAGCAAGGCATTGAAGGCATTCTTAGAGAGCATGTGCACCTCGTCAATAATGTAGACCTTCACCGGCGAGAGGAAGGGCATGGTGCGCACCCCTTCTTGCAGTTCTCTAATATCATCCACGCCGGTGTTGGAGGCGGCATCAATCTCTACCAAGTCTGAAGGCTCACAACCCAAGGCGCGAGCGAGGATACGCGCGACGGAGGTCTTGCCGGTACCACGCGAGCCAGTAAAAAGATAAGCGTGAGCGGTCTTACCGCTCTTCACCGCCACCTCCAAGAGCGGCACGATATGCTCTTGCCCCACCACCTCAGCAAACTTACTCGGCCGATATTTCCTATATAAAGCCTCTGCCATATCAACCGATTATAACAGTTCTTTTATAATTCCCTCTACCTCCTCTACACTATTCGCTTCCATTAGTTTAGAGCGGAGTTCGGCGGCGCCGGGGAAGTTATCGATATAAGCTTTAAAATGCTTCTTCATCACGGCGAAGCTTTTAGTGTGCCCGTTAAATAATTTAGTATTCGTCTCCCCCGGCAGGTACATATCAGCGAAGAGTTTGGTATGCTCGAGCAAGACTTTTAATCTCTCTTCTTTAGTTGGAACGGTTTCCGCATACAACCACGGGTTGCCGAAGATCCCCCGCCCAATCATCACCCCGTCGCATTTATATTGAATGCATTTTTCTCTGGCCTCCACTGGCGTCTTCACATCACCATTGCCTAAAATGATTACTCCGCTCCCCTCGGCCAACTTCATAATCTCAGGCATTACCTCCCAATGGGCCGGGACCTTACTCATCTCCTTCCGCGTGCGCAAGTGCACCGTGAGCG
>CAZIEN010000016.1:3897-11096 GCA_964538315.1 uncultured Candidatus Saccharibacteria bacterium | reverse complement strand
GCACCTGCAGTTTCATCTCGAATAGCAAAAGCAGCACCCGTAGCCCCTGGCTGCTGATAACGTAGTCGATTAGTTGCCGAGCCATTAGAAGTAAGGTAAATGTTGGCACCGGTGGCAGGGGTAGGAGAATACGCCTCAATACTACCATTTACCACCAACTTACCCGTATTGGCAGTAGTAGTACCAATAAGAAAATTACCAGAGGTATCAATGGCTGCACTCACAGATGTACCGGCATCAACTGTAAATAGAATTTTTTGAGTTTGCGTCCTAATAATCATATCCCCTGCTACTGAACCAGATACCAAACCATTAGCCGAGCCAGCTGTCCCAATAAAACCTTTAGATACTCCGAGGGTGGAAAATTCTAAAGCCGAGTTACCAGTAGACTCATTGTTTACTCGCAAAAATGGGTCCGTACCCGATAAAACAAAGGCTCTTGTGGGTGAACTTGTACCAAATCCCACGTTACCCATA
The DNA here is from genome assembly GCA_964538315.1 of uncultured Candidatus Saccharibacteria bacterium. Taxonomy (GTDB): domain Bacteria; phylum Patescibacteriota; class Minisyncoccia; order Phycocordibacterales; family XYD1-FULL-46-19; genus JAGORB01. The sequence continues at coordinate 10,619 of CAZIEN010000016.1, read as the reverse complement.
ACTGTTAAAACTCCAGAAATAGTAGATGAAGCGGCCGAGACAAAGCCGTTATTTAAGAGCACTGTTTGAGTGGTGGTAGGAGTTAGGTAGCCACCAGAGAGTTGCCAACTTTGATAAGCCGAGGTTAGATAATCGGTACCGGCAGTGGCGAGGCCTAAGGCGCCTGAAGTAATTTTAGCCAAACCAGTGCCGAGGAAGTTGAAGGAGGCACTAGCCGAAGCTACTAAAGCTGAGGTAGAAGCGGTGGTAGCTGAGATGTAAGTCGTAGAAGCATACGGGAAGGTAGAAGCCACAGAGGTTGAGGTGGCAGTAAAGTTTAATGCCACCACTTCTCCAGCTACTCCCAAACGAGTATAAGGGGTGCTAGTACCAATACCGACATTTTTAGTAGTTCCCACTACCCGCATCGCCTCGTTGCCACCATTAACCTCAATGATTAAATCACCAGCTGATTGGAGAGAGAAAGTTCCTGCCGATGAGAATTGGTAGAAATAACCGTTACGGGTACCGTCGGTAATATTCAAACCTTTTGTCCTTTTGTATGAGGCACTATTGTTTATAGTCATTAATGAATCGGGCAAACTTGTCCCCACACCAATTGCCCCAAAAGTACTAGTAGCACTAGAAGAAATAGCAGTACTAGAAGCATAGTCAGTAGTAAACACACCAGAGACGGTTGACGAAGCTGTGGAGACAAAACCATTATTTAATTTAACAGTTTGGGTGGTAGTGGGTGTAAGATACCCAGCAATAATCTCCCAAGTTTGCCCAAAGGTAGAACCACTATTTGTAGATAAACACGTCCCCCCAATAGCAAAACAACCTGATCGAATATTAATCCCGGAGCCAAAAGTAGAAGTAGCGTTAGGATTAAAGTTAATAGTGTTATTGCCAGTGTCACCTAAAGAAAGTAAGGTTCCAGGAGTAGACGTACCGAGGCCAATACTATCGTTAGGAAAATTAACTCCATTACTAGTCGATCTTAAAATAACTTGGGAACCACTAGAGTGGACTCTGGTAATATAAACACTATTTGTTCCTGGGCCATCTGTATCAAAAACCCACCCATTATCATTGGAACTATCCCCAACATTCAATTTACCAACGAAATTACCCCCAGATGCTCCACCTACATATAATTGATTACTTAAATTACTGACCCCAGTAACTGTTAGGGCTCCAGATATTGTAGAGGATGCAGTGGAGACAAAACCATTATTTAATTTAACTGTTTGGGTAGTGGTAGGTGTTAAGTAACCGCCGCTAATCTGCCAATCTTTAAAGGCCGAGGTTAAGTAATCAGTACCGGCGGTGGCGAGGCCTAATGCACCGTTAGTAACTTTAGTTAATCCAGAACCGAGGAAGGAGAAAGTAGCCGCCGTGGAGGCAATTAAATTGGTACTCGAGGCAGTGGTAGCACTAATAGCCGTGGTGGAGGCATAAGGGAATGTGGAGGCCACATCAGTGGAAGTGGCAGTAAAGTAAGGCGCAGTTACATTTTGATAAACCGAGAGAATACCATTTAACACGGTAGTACCAACGGCAGACAAGTTACCAAGGAAGGTGGTTGTGGCAGTGGAGGAACCAATTTGACCAAGACCAGTTAGAGTCCAAAGTTTAGGTGCACTCGCAGTAGTGGTAGATAAGAAGTCGGTGGAGTCATAATTATCCAACTTATCAGCCTGGAAGGCGGCTGGCACCGCGCCCAACACTTTACGCGGCGTCATCTCGCTATCACTCTCTACGGTAACGCCTAAATATAAAGTTTGATTAAAGTCGACGGTGGAGAGTGAGGTGATAGAGCCCAACATGGTAGAGAAGAGGCCATTAGTCACGGTAACTTTATTACCGGCAGTGTGAGCCTCGGTCCAAAGAGTGCTACCACCACTCGACGCGGTGTAAAGATTAAAGGTTACAGCATAAGTACCATCCGCCACGGCTGTACCAGCGGCGTCAGTTAACTTACCTTGGTAGTTAATTTGATAATTAGGCGCGGCATAAGTAGTTTTAAGAGGTAAAAGTGAAGTTATAAAACCACTACTAAGAGTGAGCGATAAAATTAAACCAACCCCAATAAGCCTTTTTGGTTTAAGGCTAGTCATAAAACGATAAATAACACGGAAAACTATCCGGCTGTTAATTACCCGTTTTATCATTGATCCATTAGCAGAAATTATAGCATTTTTACAAGCTTTTTTATTGAAAATACAAGCAAAAACAGTGGATAAATCCACCTGAGATGTAATTTTTTACAAAATCAATAAAAACTGATAAAAAATAAGTAAAATTATTACAGAAATAAAAAAGGGTTTAGCTAGGTCATCACGACCTTACTAAACCCTTCACCCCGAATCTGCAAACAAAAACAAACTCCTTTTCTGCTATTTAGAGGAAGCGATCTTGCCTTCGGTCTCAACGTCATTCCTGAGGAAGACAACTATATTGTACTCACTGGATCTGAAGAACTTATCCAGCTTTTCACTTGTCATACCCCTGACATCAACGACTTTGTAGCTCATACAACTGGAAATATACGCCAAGTTGTATCCTCTCTTCTCCAGATACTCCTTATTAAGATCTGGGATGAAGGGGTGAGCTAAGCTAGGGTAACTGTTCACCACCATATACACGAAGTCTGGTTTTTTCCCGATTGTGTAGTCGAGATTGAACTTACAGTGTCCTGTGATGACTTTACCAGTCACACTTACTTGCGGCGGAATATGGGCCAATACCGGATCAGCCAATCCGCCAATCAAATCATACATCTCGACGTCTGGACCCACTGCATAGCTAATAAAACCAAGTTTGTCAGCGGTACCCGATCTGATATTTGGATGATTCTTCCTCAGGACCTCAGCAATCGATAGATCCCGAGTGATAATAGGCGCCGGCGATAGATTTTGGGCCCGATAGTCATAGTACGAAGGAAATACGTACAGTGGGCTAAAGATCAAAGCTCCCACCAAAACCCAGGCCCGTGCCTTGGATTGAATATCCATCTTCCCACTCCTGTCCAGAATCGAGATCCACTGGAAAATCCCTAAGGGAAATAGACTTAAGAGCATTCTTACTCCATAGCCATCACCCCCGTGAATCCACCAGTAGACTACCATGCCGACCGACACCCAGGGAATCAAGGAGATATGCCGAAATGGGTGTTGAAGACGGAATATTTTTCTCACCGCCTGCAAAGATTCAACTAATGCGGAACCCAGCAGTGGGAATATCAATATCCACATTCCACTCGGAACAAAAAACGAGTTCCATGTGGAAATGGCCCCGTCTAATGAATCCCCCCATGGCATACCTGTCTTAGCATAGACCGGCGAAGGAAAGAACTCCCCGTAATAAACCTTCCTGAAGATTCCGAGTGCTAAGAACATCCCAATACTTACTGCCATCAACTTGACTGCACTGGCCCAATTTGAATGTTTACTTACAAAGTACACACTACAAAGTAGTGGGAGTACAAAACCATCAGGCCGGCAGACAACAAGTAAGGCCGAGAACACAAGACTGAAAACTATAGCTCTACTATGTTTCGACATCACGGATGCTATCATTCCGACTTCAAGAAAAGTATTAAGGGGTGTTTCCATCACCCCGGCAGACCAGTATCCCATTATGGGACACAAACCAGCCAGAGCGACAGCAAAAACAGTCCAGCCGTCACTAACCCCCTCTTCCTTAAGCATGATGTACAGTACAAGAACCACTGCTGTGGAGAATAAGGTACCAACAAGTAGTAGGTAGGAGATTATCCCAAGATGAGACACTCCAACCATAAACCCGACAGCAATGATTAGAGTGTATAGCAAGCTGGAGCTTGCTTCCACTCTTTCACTGAGATTGAAGCTCAAGACTCCATGATGTACCAACATTTCTGCTGGACGGACATGGATCAATCCGTCATCTGTAGGAGAACCCACGGATACGCGGTTGAAATAAGCTCCCCACCCATAAACAACGAGGAAACATAAGGCAAACATTAACGGAACAAGGAAAGTCCGGCTGGCAATGAACCAGTCTTGAACCTTAACCTTTTTTCTACCTCCCAACATAGAAGGAACTGGTATTGTCGACATTTATCCGTCTCCTTTTTTCTCAAAAACTAAATATCTTTGTCAAAGGTCGCACATTGACCCTTGCTAACATTAGGGACACAAACTATGGTCAAAACGGCTAGGCCGTTGTCTAACCACAAGATACACCTTTTTTGTTTTTTGTCAAGTGATAATTGGGGGTTATCCCCACTTAAATTTGACTACCTAAAAACCGGCTTTTGAGGGCCGGTTTTTAGGTTTATTTTTTTAAAGTTTAATTATCTTGGTGATTCTTCTTCCAGTAATAGTAGCCACCGAGGCCGGCCAAGATGATGAGGATTATTAGCCACCACCACCAACTGCCACCCAAACCACCCAAGGCCGCAAGGAGCGAGCTGCCACCCACTACCGAGCTGGTAGCGGTACTAGTGCCTGTGCTCGTCCCCTCTCCGCCTAAGGCGAGATCCGAGATCGTGGTCGTGCTGCCAAAGCCAGCCGTAGGTACAGCGATAGCCAACTTTTTGGTCAAACCACCGAGACCATTATTGCCGCCATTACCCTCATCAGTGTTGCCACCCGTGCCAGTAGGAGTACTCGTGCCACCAAAACTGGAGGATGGGCCCACACCTGAGGTGGAGCCACCGCCACTACCGCCAAAGGAGACCACATCGTGATTATCATCAGCCGGTGGAGGTGGAGGAGCAGATTTTTTAACCTTCACTGGCTTTACTACCGCAGTATGCTCAAGATTGCCAGAGGTGTCGGTACCATTGGCTTTAATACAGTAGCTACCCTCGCTAGGTGAAGTCCATAAGTATGTCCAATCAAAGATGGCACTATGGGAAGGATTATCCAAGACTGTTATCTGAGTATAGTCACCACAAGTACCCACATTATCGTTATCGTCTAATGGATCAATATACAGAGCAAAGGAGAGAGTGGTGGAGGCCACACCTACATTATCGGTAGTGGTACCCGTAATTAAGATATTGCCCTCCCACTCCGAGTTAGGACCAGGCGCAGTAATAATGGTGTGAGGCGCCTCGGTATCAACTGGGGTTACTGGACCATTATGATTACCAAAGTTTACATCGCTCACATTGCCATTTGAAGGCAAGGTTACTAAGTTATAAGGCGTGCTAGTGGGGTAAGTTTGGACCCACTCGCTTTGCACCACCTCGCGCACTTGGAGCACACCAGGAGTTACACCAGTTAAGGTGTAGGCGCCGCCCTCGCCCGTTAAGGCGCTAGGCTCGCCGTTGTCTAAACTACCGTTACCATCTTTATCTACATAAATAGTTACACCCGGTAAGCCCGACTCCTCATCTTGCTCACCGTTACCGTTGGCGTCCTCCCACTTTACGCCGCTAATTTGACCAGGCTGCCAGTTACCAAAGTCACGCGTCTCAATATGACTACCGGGGTTAAGCGTTAACTCGTAAGCGTTGGTGGTGTTATCACAGAGGGGGCCGGAGCCGGGTAAACTTTGGGTCCAATCGGCGCGCTTTTCCTCACACACACGATAAGTGCCAGGAGTTAAATTACTAAAGGTGTAAGAACCGTCTGCATCAGTGGTAGCAGTATCTACTGCGCCCCAAGTGGTGCTAGTGGCCACCTCGGGAGTCTCCTCGGTAGCTGGCACGGCTGGGATCTCGGTAGGTTTAAATAAAGTAATAATCCAACCCATTAAGCCCGGCTCGCCTACATCAGACGCGCCGTTGGCGTTATGGTCAGCAAATTTGCGGCCAGTAATTACACCGTACTCACTGTTGTTAAACACACAGTGGATTTGTAAGCCCGAGGTTAAGGTTAAGCTACCAGGCGTAACGGTTTGACTACCATCGGTACAATTGGAGGTCTGCTCGCCGGCCCAACCCTCCGGTAAAATCTCAGCCAAGGAGTAAGAGCCTGGTAAGAGCTTGAGGAACTCAAGCGGAGAGCCCTCGGCGGTGCTGCCATCAGTGCTTAAAATCGTAGAGGAAGCATCAGGGCCAGTGAGTTTAAACTCAAAGTGACCTTGGTTAGGGTTGGCAATCTTCTCCACCCGCACGGCGGCAAACTTGTTGTTACCAAAGTCATAACTATAATTCTCGGCGCCCTTGGTTAAACCATTAATTTGATAACCCCAAGTGCCCTCACTGTCACACTTAACTCGGTCACCAGCGCGCCAAGTGGAGCCGCCGGTCTCCGTGGGATCAGTTTGTAACCACTGATTAGAGTCACCAGCAGCCTCACACACAGTGTAATTGCCAGCTGGTAAACCATGGAACTCGTACACACCCTTATCGTCTAAAGTTTTATGCGTGGCAAAAAGATCGCCATCTTTATATAAGTTAATCGTCCAATCTTTGATCCCTTGCTCCTCTGGATCACGCGCTCCATTGCCGTTGGCGTCTAAATACTTCCAACCGCCAATGACGGCGCCGGGCACATTACCAAAGTCAAAGCTGTAAGCCTCATCACCAGTGGTAACAGTGGTCTCATAACCCCAAGTGGAGTTATCACAAGCCACGCGGCCAGCGGCGCGCCAAGTGGAGCCACCATCCTCACGCGGGTCAGTTTGGGACCAATTTTGATCATCCACCGGCATGGCCTCACACACCCTGTAAGTACCAGCCTCTAAACCTTTAAACACATACACACCTTTATCATCGGTGGTAGTGGTTACGGCCACTGACT
>CAZIEN010000016.1:1809-3887 GCA_964538315.1 uncultured Candidatus Saccharibacteria bacterium | reverse complement strand
CAACCCTTAACACCCGGCTCGTCCACATCACGAGCACCGTTGTTATTGTTATCACGATACTTCCAACCGCCAATGACGGCGCCTGGTGCGTTACCAAAGTCGATACCATAAATATCGTCACCCGCGGCCACATTAACGCTGTAGCCATTGGTGCCGTTATCACACGAGGTGCCAGCACCAGGCTGTTTTTGGAGCCAGCCCGTGTCGCCAGCTTGCATCTCCTCACAGACCTTATAGAGGCCCGGGGTAACGCCATTAAAGTTATAAATACCGTCCCAAGAGGTAACCGTGGAGCTGGCTAAAGTGGAGCCTTGGTAAAGGTTAATGGTCCAGCCACCAAGCTTGGGCTCTACGCCATCAATAGTACCGTTGCCGTTAGTATCCTTATACTTCCAGCCGTGGATGTTACCAGTGGTTGGAGTGAGTGGTAAAACTATCTCCTCCATATCATCACCCACCACAGACACGTCATCAATTAAAGCGGCTTCCTCATTAGCGGTGGCACTAATTCTAAAACGGATATCAATACTGGAGTCATTAGACCCCACAGGTAAGGTTAAATCCTCCGCTGTCCAACCCTCATTATCGAGAGAAAAGGTCGAGGAGGTGGCATAGGTAGAGCTGGCAGTCAACTTCCACTCAGCAACTAAGAGATCACTACTCTCGGCGCTACCATCACCGCGCCAATAAAATTTAAGGTGGATATTATTATGACCTAAAGTAGAAACGGAAGTTGTAGCAACAGAGCTAGTTTTCTTTTTTAATTGTATATAGCCAGTGGTTGGCGAGCCAACACGATTATTAGGTGAGGTCTTAATCGCCACATCGCTAGCCCCGGCATCACTATCAATCCAACCCGTAACCGAGTTAACTGGTGACGACCCAAAAGAATCAGTAAACAAAGTGTCCGTCGCGGCTTGAGCCGTGAGCGGGAAGACTAGCACTGGCTGCAAAATCGATAACACAATGGCTACATTAACCGCAATCGCCGCGCTTGGCTTAAGCCAAGTCGGCAGTTTGAAAAAATCCATATAAAATAATGTTTTTTACTAGTAAGAGGAGCTGAAAACTGCTAGTTAAATTATGCTCTTCCGTTCCCTAAAAGTCAAGGTATCTAGGCACTCAAATCTACCTTTTTAACCCTGATTAAAAAGTGTTGGAAGGGGAAAGTGTATTTATCGCCTTGATGATATTTTTGATTTAATAAATTAGTTATTATAGTCTCATAGGAGAAGAACTTTTCTCTTCGTTCTAAATGACCATCACTGTAAACAAACGCTAATGACTCCAGCATTTGTTCAAAATTACTAGTCTGAACTGTAGTAATAATTTTGGAAACTTGGGTCTCGCCCCACTTATTTAAACCCTCAATTAAATCGGCAAAAGCTGGCTCGTGATAACTTAATAAATCATCCCCCATCTTGGCCGTTAAATCCGTCCAATCATCCGGCTCACCTCTAAAGGTAATGATTAATAACTCCCCGCCCACAGCTACTTGCTCCCAAGCGGCGGTTAAAAACGGCCACACCTTACTGTGGTGGTAAGAGATAGAGTGAGATGACAAAACCAAGTCAAATGGCTCTTGGCCACTTACACTAATAGGCCAACTACCCTCAATTACCTCCACTCCTAATGATTTAAGCCTCTGCACATACTTAGGCTTTTGCTCCACTGCTAAATAACGATTTACAAGCTTAGAAAGGGGTAAACTTAGGTCACCATTACCAGCGCCAATGTCTAAAATGGAGGAGAAATGATTGGATTTTATCTCCTCAACTAGAGCCTGGTATAAAACCTCCTTTTCATCAGTATGTTTAAGAAAAGTCTCAAAATCTTTAATATATTGCTCTTCCATAACTTTTATAATAATTCTATTTTTTGTTTCTTAAAGCCAAATAATTTCTCATTAATTAATTCAAACATTTTGGGCCTTAATACATACCAAGAGTCACCGTCTAAAACATCTTCATCCTCCCCAGGAGCTGGTTTATGACGCTTAGCATAATGTTTTAGAGCTAGATCATAACGTGGGCCCTCAACTCTCTCGGCTAGACCACTAAATTGTAAGCCTAAATTAT
>CAZIEN010000016.1:0-1799 GCA_964538315.1 uncultured Candidatus Saccharibacteria bacterium | reverse complement strand
GATTGTTTTTTAAAATCGCTTGGGAGTGCCGCACGGCCGGGTCTGACATCCAGTAAATATTTAATTCATCGTCAAAAATGTAGATCACATCCACCACCCAGACCCCACCCTCATCAACAGTGCCCAAACTCATCAAATACCCCTCGGCCAAAACCTCTTTAATCAATGATTTAATTTCTTCCAGATTCATTTTTTTATTCTAAACCAAATTCCTCTTTGGCTTTTTTGATGCCGTAAGCAATCATTTCTTCCAAGGAAATCCCGATTTTCTCAGCTAGTTCTACTAGGTAAAACTTAGCATCCTCATCTTCTTGAGAGAGTTTTGTAAAAGTGATTATGTCTGAAAATATATCTTCAGGATTCATCCCCTCCTTTTCTGCCAAAGTATCAATCAAACGATCAATAATCGCCTCCTGGTTTTCCTTCGATTCAAAATTAGGTAACTGCTCCATATTTAATTACGCTCCGTGGCACTTTTTATATTTTTTGCCGGAGCCGCAAGGGCACGGGTCGTTCCGACCAACTTTTTGCTCGAGAGAGGAGTTGTTATTAGTACTGGCTAAATCATTAGCTTTATCGCCAATAATAGCGGCGTCTTGATGAATAGTCTTAATCTCCACTTTATCCACCTTCAACTCCCCGGCCAAACCGGGCAAGAGTTTAACCAAGGTGGCCGAGATGCTGGCCTCCAACTCTTTAAATAGTCGCAAGCCCTCGCGTTTAAACTCCACCAACGGATCACGCTGACCATAAGCCCGCAGGCGCACGCTCCCGCGCATATAATCCAAGGCCTCCAAATGCTCCACCCAAAACATATCAATGGTTTGGAGGATCATTTGCTTAGCATGTTGAGTAAAGAGCTCATCGCCCAGGTCGGCGCGTTTAGATTTAAGTAAATCTTGAGCTTTAGCCTGTTCCTCTTCCCCTTCCACCCCAGCTAAAATGGCCTCACTTAAATAAGTAAATAAATGATCGGCATCAGCGTATAAAATTTGTCGCCGGCGCTCATAAATAGTTAGCCGTTGATGATTGGTCACATCGTCATACTCTAAGAGATGTTTACGAGCGTCAAAGTTAAGACCCTCAATTTTTTCTTGTGCGGTTTCAATTGCTCGCGAGACGAGCTTGTTTTCAATGGGCTCATCCTCGGGAATACCAAAGCGGCCCATCATATTTTTAATCCGATCAGAGGCAAAGACCCTCATTAAAGTGTCCTCCAACGAGAGGAGGAATTGGGTCTCGCCTGGATCACCCTGGCGGCCCGAGCGACCCCGGAGCTGATTATCAATGCGTCTAGCCTCATGACGCTCACTACCCAGCACAAAGAGGCCGCCAAGGCCCTTTACGGCCTCGTACTCGTCGGTAGTGGGGGTAGGACCACCCAGTTTAATATCCACGCCACGGCCGGCCATGTTGGTAGCAATAGTCACTGCCCCCTGGCGGCCGGCGGCGGCAATAATCTCACCCTCCCGCTCGTGATTTTTAGCGTTTAAAACTTCATGTTTAATCCCATCCCGATTTAAGTAAGCCGAGAGAAGCTCGTTTTTCTCAATTGAGACCGTACCCACTAAAACCGGCTGGCCTTTGGCATTTAACTCCTTAATTTTTTTGGTAATCGCCAACCATTTACCCTTCTCACTTTGGTAAATTAAATCGTTTTTATCGGCCCTGGCGCTCCCGCGATGAGTCGGGATGGGCACTACCTCTAAAGAATAGACGCGACGGAACTCCTCCTCCGAGGTTAAAGCGGTACCGGTCATGCCGGCGAGTTTCTTATAGAGCCGGAAATAGTTCTGCAG
>CAZIEN010000015.1:0-11690 GCA_964538315.1 uncultured Candidatus Saccharibacteria bacterium | reverse complement strand
GCCCTCATCCTCCCCTCTTTGGACATAAGTTAAAGCTCCCCACATAAAATAAACTATCGCCCCAGCTACCAAGAGGAGCATAACTGGATTTAAAATAGAACTAATAATTAAAGACACAATATCGGCAAAGTCTTTATTACTACCTCCACCGCCAAGAGAGCTACCACTAGTAAGTTGATTAAAAATACTTTGGCCCTGCCCTTGAATAAATTGTTCCCAAATATTTCCCATAATATTTTATTAAGCTCCTAAATTATTAACAGTAGCCTGGATCACTGATGAGATCACAAAGGCCCCAAGCACGATGGCGGCCCCAATAATAGTCCACTTAAAGGCCTCTTTAGCCTCATCTAGCTTAGTACTATTACCCTGCGCTGCCACAAACTTATAACCCACAAACACAATCATCACCACCAACACTGGCACGCCAATCTGGATCACCACATCCAACAATTGGTTTATAAATTGAGGGATACTCCCCGCGGCCAGCGGATTTTCAATACTGCCTGAACCACCCCCAGCAGGATTGTTTATACCCCCGGCCGGGTTATTTATACCACCGGAAGAATTATTTACCCCACCAAAATTTATAGGGTTACTCCCCCAAAAACTTTGGGCATCATTATACTGGAAGTCAGTAAACATATTGCCACTGCCACCCCCTGTTGCTGGGACAGTGTACCCTGTAGGTATATTGTTAAAAAAATTATCGGCAGCTACAGCCTGAGCAACTGGCGCCAATAACAAGACAGCTAAGAGATTGAGTAGGTAAAATAAATTGATGGAGCGATAAAACATAATTAAATTATAGCTTAATTATCATTTTAGCTTAAGGGTACTACCCACACTGTTGTTACTAGTTAAAGCGTTAACAATAGTTTTAACAATCAAATAAGAGCCGAGTGTTAATACTAAGCCAATCACCGCCGCATAAATAATCTTTTTGGCCGTCGCCCGTTTACCTGAGTCTAAAGAGGAGGTGGCATACATTACCCCGCCTACCATAATCGAGAGCGTAGCTAGTGGCACCGCCAAGGTAAAAACCATAAAATTATAGACCTTACCAAATAAGCTAGGTTGATTACCATTATTGATGCCAAAGATCCGGCTAAAAGTGCACTCCGTAAAAGCATTATCGATATTACAAGGAATAAGGGAGCTAGACTGAGCCAAGGCTAGATTAAAGGTGGAGAGGCAAGCAATTAAAACTAGTGAACTAATAAAAAAATATCTCATAAAATTAGTGGCCAAATAATTGATTAAGCTCACGATTGGCTCGAGTAATAGAGTCAAAAGCGGTCTCCTGACCAGTAGTCACCCGACTCGCCGCTCCCGCCAATAAACGCTCGGTGGCTAAAGCGTCTGGATCAAGCCAAGCCACCGACATAATAGCTCCCTTAGCAAAAGAGGCCTGATACGGGTCGGAGAAGCTACCAGCCAAAACATCACGACGGGCCGATGGTAAACCTAGAGCTTGTGCAAAGCTAGCACTATTATCTTTAGTGACTAAAGCTAAAGCTACTTGGGCGGCAGCGGTTAAGTTAGGACCATTTTTTACTAAGCCTAAACCATAGACTCGAGCAAAGGTTAACTTACGGCCGGCATCGCGTTGAGGCACAGTAGTAACATCAAAGTTTAAGTTGGGATTTTTAGCCTTGACTGCCCCTAACTCACTACCAAAACCAAAGTAGGTGGCCAAAATACCCGCCGCAAAAGCATCCCGGGCCTCGGGTAATGAGCGATTCCAACTATAACCATCTTTACCTGGATCAGAGAACTGGGTAAAAAAGTCGAGCGCCGCCTGACCAGGCGAGATGGTCCCACCAAAAGCATCTGCTAACACCGAGTGATAACCATTATTTTGATCATAAGTCACAATAGGTGTGCCGGCTTGTAGTAATAAAAGTGATAAATCGGCTTTGGCATTACGATTATTACTAAACTCACCTAGAGCTAGAGCGGTACGCTTAACCGCCCCACTATTATCAATCACATTAATTTTTTGCACCACTGTCCGGAAGGTGGACCAAGTAGTTGGAGGAGTAGAAATACCCTCACCCGAAAAAATGTCGCGGTTATAGTACATCATTAAAGGATCAACCATAAGAGGTAAGGCTAGACTGCCAGCTGGGGTTAGTAAGACCTCACCAGACTCAACAAAAGTATCTTTAAAATCCCGTAAAGATAAAGTAGTGTAAGGGATAGGGACAAACTTATTAGCTTGCCGGTAAAGCATCTCTGAAGGAAAGATGATTAAATCTGGACCCTGCCCCGAGGCTAGAGCATTAACCAATTCAGGCTCAATAGTATCAATAGATTTAAAAGTATAAACAATTTGGTAAGTAGCTTTATTGGCTTTATTAAAAGCTTGAACAAACGGGGTCATAGTTTGCTCGGGAATTGGTCCCCATAAATTAACAGTTCCCAAAGAGCTTGTACCTGAGGAACGGAAGCCTGGGATCGTCCCAGAGAAAATAAGGACACCGATAAAAATTGCTAAAGCAAAAAAGGAGAGAAGAATTATTTGGAAGGTACTTAAATTTTTCATGCTTTGGGTAGTTTAAACATTAAACCATAATGTTGGTCACCTGCCGAGAAGGCGCGCATCAACTCAAAACCATTATCAATAAAAATTTTTTGCACTGCCTCGGCCGGCAGCACTTGCCCCGGGTGCGGACCCAAACCACTAAAGGAGTCGGCCCACTCAATCACGGCTACTCGCCCCCCCGGCTTTAACACTCGCTTAGCTTCTAAAACCGCCGGATAGGCGCCGGCCAGTTGGAAGAGAAGATTAGACATTAAAACTAGCTCCACTTTTTGATCTGGTAATTTAGAGCCACCCACTGTCTCTAAATCACCCCAGAGAAAACCAATATTAGTTAAGTGCTCAGCTGTGGCCTCGCGCTCTAGTTTAGCCAGCAACTCCTTTTGGATCTCGACGGCGTAAACTTTACCCTCCGGTAAAACGGCGCGGGCCAAGGGTAAGGTGTATGCACCGGCACCGGCGCCAAAGTCCGCCACCACCATCCCCGGTGTTAAACCTAGTTGCGATAAATTATTTTTAGGATCGGCAAAGCCCATCCCTTAAATTATATTACAAACAGGTGAGAGATGCTATGGCGTCACCGTCACGCAACTTCATAATCCGTACACCTTGAGTTTGGCGACCTAAGGTCCCGATCTCATCTAAGCCGGTGCGGATAATCTGACCGTTTTTAGAAATGGCTACCACCTCTGTTTGCGTATCAATCACCCGACTCGACATTAACTTGCCGGTCTTAGTGGTTAACTTCATGGTTTTAATACCCGAGCCACCGCGCTTTTGAATTTTATATTCTTTAAGTTTAGTCTTTTTACCATAACCATTTTGACCCATCACGAGGAGTGAGCCCGTGGCCGCCGCCTCTTTAGTAATGGCATCAGCCCCCACTAAAACATCATTTTTACCTAACTTCATCGCTCGCACACCACCAGCGGTGCGACCCATCTCGCGGATATCACTCTCTTTAAAGCGTACCGACTGCCCTTGAGCCGTGGCTAAAATAACCTCCTCACCCTTGCGCACAGGTAGAGCCGAGAGGAGCTCATCGCCCGCGCCTAATTTAATCGCAATAATCCCCGAGCGCCGCACATCGGCAAAGCTCTTGGCGGCCACCTTTTTGGCCGTGCCTTGTTTGGTCACCAGCATTAATGAGAGTGCGTCAACGGCTTTAAGCTCTTTAGGTAAAGCGAGCACTGAGGTCACCTTCTCCTCGGCGGAGAGGGAGATAAAGTTCATAATTGATTTACCACGTGTGGCCCGCTTACCCTCCGGTAAATCATACATCTTAATTTGATAAGCCTTACCCTTATCGGTAAAGAAGAGTAAGTCCGAGTGCGAGTGCGCCGTGAGGAAGATAGTTACAAAGTCCTCCTCCTTCATATCTAAATCTACAACACCTACACCGCCGCGCTTTTGGGCTCGGTACTCGGCCGGATCAGTGCGCTTAACATAGCCACCAGCGGTAACTACTAATACATTCTCCTTCTCGGGGACTAAGTCCTCAACTTTAATCTCCTTCACCCCACCTTTAATAATTTTGGTTTTGCGCTCATCACCATACTTCTCTTTAAGTGCCACAAACTCCTCCTTAATAATGCGGAGAATGAGTTTAGGTGAGGCGAGGATTTCGCGTAAGTCTTTAATTAAAATTTGCTTCTCCTTCAACTCCTCTTCCACTTTTTGGCGTTCCAAGCCAGCCAACTTTTGTAACCGCATTTCCAAAATCGCCGTGGCTTGCAACTCGGAGAGGCCAAACTTCTTCATTAAGTTGGTGTGAGCCTCGGCGGTATCCTTAGACTTTTTAATCGTCGCAATGACCTCATCAATATGGTCCAGTGCAATCTTTAAGCCGAGTAAAATGTGCTCACGAGCCAAAGCCACCGCTAAATCAAATTGGGTCCGGCGGATTACGATCACCTCACGGTGCTTCAAAAATTCCTCCAAGATCCCCTTCAGGTTTAAGAGACGCGGCACACCATCTACCAAGGCCAACATGTTGTAGTGGAAGACGGTCTCCAGTGGCGTGTGTTTATATAAACCGTTTAAAACTTTTTGCGGGTGGACGCCAGTCTTAAGTTCCACCACCACTCTAATATCTTTAGTTGATTCATCGCGGATATCGCGGATGCCCTCAATTTTTTTATCGCGGACCAAGTCGGCCATTTGGATAATGAGCTCCGACTTATTAACTTGGTACGGGATGGAGGAGATAATAATGCGGAAATGACCGCTCTTCTCCTCTACAATCTCGGCCTCACCACGCGTGACTACCCCGCCGCGACCCGAGGCATAAGCATGACGCAAATCCTCCGAGCCAAAAATTAAACCACCAGTAGGGAAGTCGGGCCCTTGCACAAACTGGTGCAACTCATCAGAGGTGGCCTCGGGATTATCGGCAAGGTGGGCTAGTGCCTCCAACAACTCCCCCAAGTTATGGGGCGGGATCTTGGTGGCCATACCCACGGCAATACCCACCGTACCATTTAAAAGTAAGTTAGGGACCTTAGATGGCAACACAGTAGGCTCTTGATGTTGACCATCATAGTTGGGCACAAACTCTACCGTCTGCCGCTCAATGTCGGCTAAGAGCTCACCAGTTAAGCGACTCATCTTGGCCTCGGTATAACGCATGGCAGCGGCTGGGTCACCATCAATGGAGCCAAAGTTACCTTGACCAAGTACTAACGGATAACGCATGGCAAAGTCTTGTGCTAAACGGACCAAAGCATCATAACAAGCTACATCGCCGTGCGGATGATACTTACCGAGTACATCACCCACCACCGTGGCCGACTTACGGAACTTGGCGGCCGAGGTTAAACCCAACTCATGCATGGAGTATAAAATGCGGCGGTGAACTGGCTTTAAACCATCGCGTACATCAGGCAAAGCGCGCGAGACAATTACGCTCATGGCGTAATCCAAATAAGACTCGCGCATCTCGGTTACAATGTCTCGCGATACTACACCCGCGCCCTCCGGGCGCTCAGGGATCTTCTCTAATTTATCGTCAGACTTTTTATCCATAAAAATTATTTAACCTTTATCGTCCCGCCTAGTTTACTCCATAATACTTTAGCGCCCAAGCCCACTCGCCCCACCTGCTCACCAATAAAACTAGTGGCGCCACTTACCGGCCCGGCCGATTGCACGGCGCTCACATCCTTTTTAGCCGCCGAGTTAGTCTGCCAAGTTAAAAGCCATAAACCAAAAATGACTAGGGTTAAAATTAAAGCGAGGAGCAAGCTCAAGCGCTGGCGCGTGGCCTCGGGCTGATGACGGAGTGTCTCAATATATGGCGAGAGATACGGCATAAACTTAAGATTGATTAATTACCATCACCGCACCCTCTTTACCCTCCAAGTCGCGACGCTTAATAGTTAATTTATCTACTGTCTCGGGTTTGCTCTCCCCCATCTCTTTTAAAAAGTTTTTAAGTTCCTCATCTTTATCCCATTCCACTGGGATAATTAACTTAGGCGAGAGGAGGCTGGCCACCTTCTCAGCAGCCTTGGCGTTTAAAGTGCCATTACCACCAATCGGGACAAATAAAATATCCACTACACCCACTGTCTCTACTGTCTCCTCAGGTAAATCGGCCGAGGCCAAAGCACCTAAGTGGCAAACATTTAAATTATCTAAAGTTAAAGAGTAAACCGTATTAATCGCGCCCGAGGGACCAGTACTTAAAGCGCCGCGGATAAACGAGCCCGAGACCTCGTACTCGCCCGGACCATCAACTACAAACGGCTCTCGCTCGCCAAAGGTTACGCTCTCCACACCATTATAAAGTGGGTCGGGGAGTGAGATTAAAGCCAAATCGGCGCCAAAGCGTGGCGCCTTACTGTTAGACTCTTTACTAATCGGGTTGATGGCCACAACGGTCTCGCCCACTTGGAGCTTAACCATCCCCGCCCCGTGGTAAGTGATGATCATTACCCTCTCATTTTAGCATTTTCCCACCCAAAAAGAAAGCCCTTACTCCCCTTGCTAAAATAAAGATTCATTGATATAGTTGCCACATTATCAATCTGGTGGTTGCTCCAACAATTTGGGAGCAGGACCAGTCCTGAGCTACACCGAGCGCAAGCGAGGAGAGCGAAGGATAAGAAAGAGAAAAAGTAATTATATGGGTATTTTAAGTAATTTAATGGGTGGCAAAGATGCCACCAAAGATAAGGACGAGGCAGTAGAAGAGAAGCCGATTAAAGAACGCGCCAGTAAAAAGACCGCGGTTAAAGAGGTGCCCGAGGTAGACCCTAATGCCCCTAAGCGCCCTATGGACGAGGTACTTAAAACCACTGCCGCTCGGCCGGAGGTAGGTGCCTTAGTGGAGGGTCGAGTTATTGGCAAGGCCAAGCTCACCCTCTTTGTAGACCTGCCACCATTTGGTACGGGTATTATTTTTGGTCGCGAGTATTTAAACGCCCGCGATATTATTAAGAAGATTAACTTGGGCGACATTGTTACCGCCAAGGTGGTAATGGCTGAGGGTGAGCAAGGTTACATGGAGCTCTCACTTAAGGAGGCCAAGCAAGCTATTGTTTGGCACGATGCTGATAAGGCCGTGAAGCAAAAGTTAGTCTTTGAACTCCCAGTTAAGGAGGCCAACAAGGGCGGTTTAATTATGGAGTGGCAGGGGATGCCCGGCTTCCTCCCAGCGTCGCAACTCTCGGCCGACCATTACCCTCGCGTTAATGACGGCGATAAAGATAAAGTGATGCAAGAGTTAGAGAAGTTGGTGGGCCAAACGCTCTCCGTCTCTATTATCACCGCTGATCCTAAGGAGGGTAAACTCATCTTCTCGGAGAAAAACTTAGACAACAAGGCTCGCCGTGAGATGACCGATAAATACGCCTTGGGCGATGTGGTGGAGGGCGAGGTCACTGGCGCGGTAGACTTTGGCGTGTTTGTTAAACTTGAGGAGGGCTTAGAGGGCTTGGTGCACATCTCCGAGCTTGATTGGGCCTTGGTAGATAATCCACGCGAGCGTTATAAGGCGGGGGATAAAATTAAAGCCAAGATTATTGAGGTTAAGGATGGCAAGATCTCTCTCTCCGTTAAAGCCTTAAAGCCAAACCCCTGGATGGAAGCCGATAAAAAGTATAAAACCGGCGCTAAGGTGGAGGGTGTGGTTATTAAGTACAACAAGCATGGCGCCTTGGTCTCCATTGAGGAGGGCGTGGCCGGCTTGGTGCATATCTCCGAGTTCCACGATGAGACTGATTTAAAGAACTCACTCGTTTTGGGTAAAGCTTATCCGTTTACCATTAACATTTTTGATCCAAAAAGTCAGCGGATGACTTTATTGTTTAAAAAGTCCGCTGATGAGGTTAAAGCTGATAAATAAGCTAAAAACTGTCACAATAAATTAGGGTCAATTAAATCCGACCCACCAAAAAATGGCTCTGTTGAGCCATTTTTTGGTGCTCTCCCCTCCCCTTCTTATCTTGACACTTGACTTTATTTTGTGGTTGTGCTAGGATATAAGGGTAAGTCGGGCGCGGGCAGAGGCCTAAAAACATAAACGGCCGGGCCCTCGACCCAAAAGGACATTGATTAATTAAGAGGAAGGAAATAGTTAAACCTCCGCCATCGAAAATTAGGCGCAACGGGGTCACTATTTCACAACCAAAAATCGGAAGGAGGTGAGGATACATATGTCGGCACACACGACCCATTATCTCTTTAATTATTGAACGCGTCGGTCCGGCGGCACCACCGAACTTGTGCGCCTAGCGCACAGAACGGAGTAAACCATGCGTCTTCTCGCCGATCCACCATTCCTTTAGTGACGTTTTCATTAGGACCCCACAAGGGTCCTTTTTTCTTGTCTCAAAAATGCTTGACAAAAAGTTTCTATTGTGATAGGATACAAATATTAGTTCTTTAATTAATAACGCCTAGTTAAACCCACGGCTAGGGGCAGATGATGTGGGCAGGTAAGCGCTAGAGAAGATGGAGGTAGGTATGCGTCTTTACGACGATCCAGTATTCCGTTAAGTACCGGGCGAAAATTTTCGAGGGACCCCACAGGGAGCACACAACATCCACGGGGTCCCTTTTTATTTGCTTGACTTTTTTATTTATTCTGCTAGACTACGGAAGTTAGTTAATGGTCGTGGGGCTGACTGCGGGACACTTGGTCTCGTCGAACAAACCAAATTAGCGGGAAAAGTTCTCGCAAACCAGGTGTACAGTCAGTCCCCGACCAAATTTTAGGGACCCTCCCAAGGGTCCCTTTTTATTTACCTTAAAATTTACTGCGTATTAATTACATTCATCGCCGATTCCCTCCCCTCTTTAATGAGCACCTCCAAGCCGGCGGTGATTTTTTTAAAAACCTTTTTAAGCGCCAACTTCTCGGCGGGTTTAAAATCACTTAAAATAAATTTTTGGACCTTATCCTCACCACTTATTTTTTTAATCTTACCTTTAGGTGTGGCGGGCGAGATGCCAACTTTAATTTGGATAAAGCCCTCCGTCCCCACCGCTCGTTTAACCGACTCCACACCCTTGTGTCCGCCAGCACCACGATTAAAAGTCATTTTTACTCGGCCCAGGGGTAGGTCTAAATCATCACGCACCACCACCAAACTCTCGGCCGCTTTTTTACTCTTAATCACACCCTTCACCGCCTTGCCCGATAAATTCATAAAAGTGTCGGGGACAATAATTTTAACCTTCCCCACCAGCCCACTCCCATGCTCAAACGCCGCCACCGCCAGCCGGCCGGTATTATGCCGCGTATTAGTGTACTCCTCACCCGGATTCCCCAAGCCTATTAAGATATAAGTCATAGCCGGATTATACTCAATATTTGCCAGTCTGGTCTAGGTATAATATGATAACGAGACAAAATCATTATGACTGATGAAACTAAGCAATCGTTGTGGGAGATTATTAAGTTTGCGGTAATTACCGTCGCGATTGTGGTCCCAGTGCGCGCTTATGTGGCCCAACCGTTTATTGTTTCAGGCTCCTCCATGGTCCCCACCTTCCAAAATGGCGAGTATTTAGTAATTGACGAGTTCTCTTATCTCTTACGCGGACCCAATCGCGGTGAGGTCATTGTCTTCCGCTACCCTAAGGATCCGTCTAAGTTTTTTATTAAACGAGTAATTGGTTTACCTAACGAGACGCTTAAATTAACGCCGAGTGGTGTAACCGCTATTAAAGAAGATGGCACAGAAGTTAAGATTGATGAGTCTTATATTAAAAATCAAAGTCTCCCCGACCAAACGATTAAATTGGGGTCCAATGAGTACTTTGTAATGGGTGATAATCGCCCCGAGAGTTTAGACTCTCGAGTTTGGGGCCCAGTGACCGAGGACTTAATTAAGGGTCGCGTGTTGCTCCGTTTATTGCCGCCCACTAGGATTGGTTTATTACCCGGCGCCGCTAATTAATTAATTTTATGTCTAAAGAGCCTAAAAAGGGTCCCGACAACAATCTCCAGACGGTTAAAGGGATGCACGACATTATTGGCGACGATTATTACTTGTACCAAGGCCTCGCCGAGAAGGCGGCCGAGGTAGCTATTTATTATGGTTTTAAACCGATTGAGACGCCCATTTTAGAGAAGGAGGATTTATTTTTGCGCGGTGTGGGCGAGGAGAATGATATGACCCAAAAGGAGATGTACACGCTTAAAACGCGCGGCGGCGATAAACTCGCCTTGCGCCCCGAAGGTACGGCCAGTGTGATGCGCAGTTATTTAGAGAACGGCATGCACGCCCTACCTCAACCTCTCTCCTTTTATTATTTTGGGCCCTTCTTCCGTCATGAGAGTCCACAAGCCGGACGCTACCGCGAGTTCCGCCAGTTTGGCTGGGAGGTGTTGGGGACCAAAAAGAGTATCGCCGACGCCATGATTATTAAACTGGTTAAAACTACTTTAGAGGAAGCTGGTTTAACCAATTTACAAATTGATGTTAACTCCATTGGTGACGCTGATTGCCGCGGCGCCTGGCGCCGCGAGCTCCTTAATTATTATAAAAAGCACACTAAAGATATTTGTGCTGACTGCCGCGAGCGATTAAAAACTAATCCCCTGCGCGTTTTGGATTGTAAAAATGAGAAGTGTGTAGAGATTAAAGCCGGCGCGCCCGAGAGCATTAGTTATTTATGCAGTAGTTGCAAAGAGCACTTTAAAGAGGTGTTGGAGTACTTAGACAGCATGAAGATTGAGTACAAAATTAATCCCAGCCTCGTCCGTGGTTTAGACTATTACTCCCGCACCGTGTTTGAGGTCAGTAAGATCCCGGCCGAGGGCGAGACTGGCGTGCCGCTGGCCCTAGGTGGTGGTGGCCGTTATGATTACTTGGCCAAAACCTTGGGAAGTAAAAAGGATGTGCCGGCTGTGGGCGCATCCATTGGCATGGACCGAGTAATTATGTCGCCAGATTATGCCAAGCTCACGCCTCGGATTATTAAAAAGCCTAAAGTCTTTTTTATCCAGCTCTCCTTTGATGCCAAGCTTAAGAGCTTTGAGGTGATTGAGATTTTACGCGAGGCTAAGATCCCAATGGCTCAATCTATAGCTAAAGACTCGCTCGGCGCCCAACTGGCCCAAGCTGAGAAGTTGCGCGTACCCTTTGCCATTATCTTGGGCCAAAAGGAGGCCTTGGAAAATAGCGTCATCGTCCGCAATATGGACACTCGCTCGCAAGACACAGTTAAAATTGACCTCCTCGCCGACTACTTTAAACACTTAAAATAAATTTGATTGACAGTTATTGTTTTGTTTGGTAAAAGTTAAACAGAAATTTGAACAAACTCTAACGCAGAACGGAGGATAGAAAATTGAAAATCAGCACAGAGAGTTGGCATTTTGCCTTGTGGCGATTTACCCACATCTTCACCGAGAAGAAGGACTACCAGATTGAAGACCCAACTTCACTCTGGCGCTATATTTGGCGCTTAATTCTAGTGCCAGTACCCACCATCCTCATCATGCTTGTTATGGGTATAGTGGTCGGAGTATGTATTACCGTCATAATTTTATGCCGTAACATTTACACCATCTTAACCCTCCAAGGCGTGAGCTGGTTCAATTTAACCGATTCAGACCATCGCGACGACCCCGCATTTAAGTGGCTCTGGGAGTTCAAATGGATTAACCAAAAACCCCGTAATGCCTCCTGGT
>CAZIEN010000014.1:0-11694 GCA_964538315.1 uncultured Candidatus Saccharibacteria bacterium | reverse complement strand
CGCCACTATGGCCAAGGCTGTTGCCGAGGGTGTCTGTGAGGGCCTCCAGAAGAGGTCACAGGCATAATCATTTTAGGGCGACCACCGCATCAGCGAGTGGCCGCCCTTTCTTTTTGTTTAAAATTTTAAAAGTGGTAGACTGGCGGTATTAAATTATGACACCAAAAACCTTTATTTTAATGGGTCGATCGGGGAGCGGTAAGGGCACGCAATCAGCCTTACTTAAAGCCGATCTTGAAAAAACTGGTCAAAAAGTTTTTTATTTTGAAGCTGGTGAGCGGTTTAGACAATTTGCCGCCAAAGGTTCTTACTCTGGCCTTTTAATGTCTAAAGTGATGAACGAGGGCTTATTGCTACCATCTTTTTTGCCGGTATGGAATTGGGCCAACAGTTTTATTGAAAATTTAACCGGGGAGGAGTGTTTAATTATGGATGGTGGCTTACGATTACTTAATGAAGCCAAAATGTTTAACGAGGCCTTACAATTTTATAATCGGATACCGGCGGCTTTTATTTATATTAATACTCACCCCGAGGAGGCCACTAAGCGTTTGGCCTTACGTGGTCGGTCCGACGATGCCTCAACCGAGAAAATTGCTTCTCGCATGAAGTGGTTTGAAGAGGAGGTTCTACCCGTTATTGAGTATTATCGGACTTTACCCTCAGTTAAATTTATTGAGATTGATGGCATTGGGACAATTGAGGAGGTGGCCGATCGGATTAAAAGCGCTTTAGCCGATTACTTAAATGATTAAGTTAAAATCAGCTGAGGAGATTAAGGCCTTGCGGGCGGGGGGTCAAATTTTAGCTCAAACTTTAAATCAGTTAGCGGCGGTGGTTAAACCAGGCGTTAAAACTAATGAGCTAGAGCTTAAGGCTAGGGAGCTGCTTAAGGCGGCGGGTGCTGAGCCCTCATTTTTAAATTATAAACCGGCGGGCTCGCGCTTAGCTTACCCTACGGCGCTCTGTGTCTCGGTTAATGACGAGATTGTGCACGGTATACCTAGTGAACGAGTGCTTAAAGAGGGTGATTTGGTCACCCTTGATTTGGGTGTTAAGTATCAAGGTCTCTTTACTGATATGGCTATTACCGTGCCAGTGGGCGAGGTGAGTGCCGAGGTTAAAAAACTTTTAGCTGGTACTGAGGAGGCACTCGCGGCGGGCCTAGCCGCCGCTCGCGTGGGAGGCCGTATTGGTGACATTAGCGCGGCCGTGGAGGCCGTGGCCAAGCGTCATGGCTTTGGCTTAGTCACTGACCTCGCCGGTCATGGGGTAGGCTACGCGGTGCATGAGGAGCCATATGTACCCAACTTTGGCCCCGCCGGTAAGGGTGAGAAGTTGGTCCCTGGACTCGTCATTGCGGTGGAGCCGATGTTTACTTTAGGTACCAGTAAGACCAAGTTATTAAGTGATGGCTTTACCTTTATCACTGCCGATAAAAGTATCTCCGCCCACTGTGAGAAGACTATTGCCATTACTGAGGACGGTGTGGAAGTGTTAACTAAATTATAAATTTTAAGCTTTTATTTTATGACTAGCCCCAAACCCGAGCGAACTTTAGTGTTAGTTAAGTCTGATGGTGTTAAACGCGGTTTGGTGGGGGAGATCCTCGGCCGATTTGAGCGGGTGGGCTTACAAATTGTGGGGTTAAAGGTGGTGCAAGTAGATGAGACTATTGCCTTAAAGCATTATGGTCAAAATGATGATTGGTTTGAGCGCGTGGGTGAGAAGATGCGCGCCTTTTACGAGCAAAATGGTTTAGATATGAATGAGAGTTTACGCCTGGCCTCCAATCGCGAGTTGGGTGAGAAGGTCCAAAAGTGGAACATTAGTTATTTAACCGAGGGTAAAATTGTGGCCGTAGTTTTGGAGGGTTATGAGGCGGTAACCTCGGTGCGTAAGATGGTGGGCGCCACTTATCCTAAAGATGCTTTACCCGGCACTATCCGTGGTGATTACTCACAAGAGTCACCCTTAACCTCCAATTTAAATGAGCGCTCGGTGCGTAATTTAGTCCACGCCTCTGGGAGCCCGGAGGAGGCCAAGTTTGAGATTGAATTATGGTTTAAGGAGGGGGAGTTGTTGACTTCCTAATAGCTGGAGTATAATTAGGGTAGGTCATTTGGAGTATTATCTAGATCAAGTTAATTAGTCAGGGAGACTTATATTGTTTAACACCTTGGTGTTAACTCTGCGGTCACCCACCTAGCATTTGCCTAGGGTAATACTCTCAAATGACTTACTAAGGACCCCCGCCACAACTCTGCTAAATGTGGGCGGGGATTTTTAGTTAACACTTTTTCTGTTAAAATAATTATATTGTGTTCAATCGCTCACTCTCATTTTTAATTGCCGTCTTGTTGTTGGCCGGCCTAGCCGGTCTTAATATTTTAGCCTTCCGCTTCTTTTGGTATTGGCGTTGGTGGTGGTTTGACTTGTTTATGCATAGCACTGGCGGCTTGGCGATTGGTCTTATCGTTAACGCTTTTACTTGGCGGGCCGACCAAGTGGTGAGCTGGTGGAAGCCGCTCGCCCTGGCTGGTGTCTCGGCGTTAATTATTGGTTTAGGTTGGGAGCTGTTTGAGTTTAGTTTAGATCGCGCGGCGCGCTTGGAGGTGGTGGTAAAGAGTGTTAAGACCCTACAATTAGGTTGGTATGATACCCTCACTGATTTATTGGCTGGTTTTATGGGGGCGGTGGTGGGCGGCGTTTTTACTAGCTGGCAATTAAAAAACAATGTCCCAACCCAAAGTTAAAATTACCTTCCATGGTGGTACGGGCTTGGTCACGGGCGCCAACTTTTTATTAGAGTCGCTTTTAGGTGATGGGACTAAAATTTTAATCGATTGCGGCTTAGTGCAGGGGACTAAAAAAGAGGAGGCTTTAAATTGGGAGCCCTTCCCTTATAACCCTAGGGAGATGACGGCCTTGGTGGTCACGCACGCTCACTTGGATCATATTGGTCGCATCCCTAAATTGGTTAAAGATGGCTTTAAAGGGACCATTTACTCTACTCCGGCCACGCGTGATATTACTGCTCTCTCTTTGGATGATAGTGTGGGGTTATTAACCCGCGAGGCTGAGCGGAGTGGGCAGGAGGCCTTGTATGATAAGGCCGATGTGGCGGCCGCTTTAAGTTTGTGGCAAACCGTTGATTATCATCAGCCGTTTAAAATTGGGCCCTTCTCGGTGGTTTACCGGGACTCGGGTCACATTTTAGGCTCGGGTATGGCCGAGTTTACTTTGGAGGGTAAAAAAATTGTTTTCACTGGTGATTTAGGCAACTCGCCGTCGCCCATCTTGCCCGACACGGAGGTGATTACCGATGCCGATTATTTAGTTATGGAGAGTGTGTATGGTGATCGTAATCATGAGGGCCGCGAGGATAGGCGGGCCAAGCTGGAGGATGTGATTGAGGAGACCATGAAGCGGGGTGGCACCTTGGTGGTGCCCGTCTTCTCCATTGAGCGGACGCAAGAGATGCTCTTTGAGATTGAGCAGATGGTAGAGCAATCGCGCGTACCACTAGTGCCGGTCTTTTTAGACTCGCCGCTAGGGATTAAAGTGACGGAAGTGTATAAAAAATATAAGGACGATTTAAATAAAGCCGCCCGGCAAGAGGCGGCGGGGGATGGGATCTTCCACTTCCCCAACTTACACATGGCTTTAAGTACCGAGGAGTCTAAGGCCATTATTAAAGCCAATGCGCGTAAAATTATTATGTCCGGCTCGGGCATGTCTACCGGTGGGCGCATCCTCCATCATGAGCGATCTTACCTACCAGATCCTAAAAGTACCTTGCTCTTAGTGGGGTATCAAAGTGTGGGGACCTTGGGCCGCTTGCTCCAAGAGGGGGCCAAACGGGTTAAGATTTTTGGTGAGGAGATTGAGGTTAAAGCTAAGGTGGCTAATATCCAGGGTTACTCGGGTCATAAAGACTCTGATCACTTACTCGACTTTGTGCATCAAACGGGTGACACGGTTAAAAAGGTCTTTGTGGTGATGGGCGAGCCTAAGAGCGCTCTCTTCCTTGTCCAACGGATCCGCGATTACCTTGGTCTTAACGCCGCCGCCCCCGTGCCGGGTGAAAGTGCCGAGTTAAGTTGGTAATGGTTGATATTTAACCTCTTTTATAATAGAGTCTTGGGTGGAGAAATTAGGAAGTGGGAATATCGGGATAGGTCTTGATAACCTGTTAGTCTCCCTATGCAAAGATGGTAATGGTAGAGTGAAACACTCTCTAAATAAAAGGACCAGCCATTGTTTCTAAAATCTGGCAACGGCCTACGGCCTCCTACCGGAAATTACTTAGAGTATCCTGACAGAAGAAGATGTTTTTATGAGGAACATTTAACTTTTGTTAGGAAAAGAGAGTAATGTGATTGAGGAAACAGAATTCCCTGATCCCAAGGGTCTGGCATAGCCTAATTATCCTTGCCCCCGCGATCTGTAATCGTTGGGGGTATTTTTTATGCTACAATAAAATTAATTATGGAGGAGAATGATAAACATCATCATCAGAAAATAAAAATCTCCGTCTCTGGTGCGGCCGAGACGGGCCACTGCGGGCCCGGCTCGATGGAGAAGGCTAAGGAGCTAGGTGCCGAGATTATCCGCCAAGGGGCGATGATTGTAACTGGGGCGACCACCGGCTTCCCTCTCTGGGCGGCGATTGGTGCCAAGGAGGCTGGTGGAGTGTCTATCGGTCTCTCGCCGGCCATCTCTGAGCGTGAGCATGTGGAGGAGTATAACTTGCCGATTGATTATATGGATTTAATTATTTATACCGGCGCCGGTTACTCGGGGCGAGATATTTTGTTAACCCGTTCCTCCGACGCCGTGGTTATTGGTTGTGGGCGAGTGGGGACGATCCACGAGTTTACCGTGGCCTTTGAGGATAATAATCCCATCGGTATCCTCCGAGGGCCCTGGGAGACCGACAAGGTAATCCAAGACATTATGGATAAGGGTGATCGCCACAGTGATAAAGTTATTTTTGATGATGATCCTAAAAAGTTAATTGAGCGGATTATTACCATGATTAAAGAGACTAAAGTAACCGAGTATAAGGTGAAGGGCGTTAACCCAGATTACGCCAACACTTGCATTGACCCCACCCACGATCACGCCACCAAATAAACTTTAAATAAAAAAGCCCTTAGAATTCTCCCGGGCGGAAGGGAAAGTCGAATTCTAAGGGCTTTTTTCTACTTAACTTGGGTGAGGAGGCGCTCAAAGGCCTTAGGCTCATTGAGGGCGAGATCAGCTAGGACCTTGCGGTCTAAGAGTGAGCCAGTCTTCTTAAGCTTGCCCATAAACACACTGTAAGACATGCCGTGAGTGCGGGCGGCGGCGCTAATTTTAATTTGGAAGAGGCCCCGAGCGGTGCGCTTTTTTAAGCGGCGATCGCGATAAGAGCTAACGCCGGCCTTAATTAAGGCCACCTTAGCCTCGCGCTCTTTAGTACTGCGGCCAAAGCGATAACCCTTAGCCTTTTTTAAGACATTCTTCCGGCGCTTATTACTAGTTGTTCCTCGTTTTACTCGTGGCATGGTAGTGGATTAAATTAAAATTAACTGTTAGCTAAAAACCGCTGGCGACTCTTTACGCTCATAGTAATACTGCGGGCCTTTTTACCAGCCAACTGGGAGGAGCGAGGTGCCTTGGCGTTAAAGTGGTTCTTGCCCGAGCGGCGCGCTAAAATCTTCCCATTGCGGGTAACGCGTAAACGTTTAGAAAATGATTTATTGGTTTTCATAATTATTTTTTACTGGCTCGCTCTACAATGGTGGATAGACCCTTAGGACTCTTCTCGGGTGGGGAGGCCAGGCGATAATCCTCGGTGAGGAGTTTAAGTAGTCGCTCTAGCCGCTCCTCGAGGAATTTTTTATCCAAATATTTGGCCCGGCCGGGTAAAAAGAGGTTAATCTTAACCCGGTGTCCCTCCTTGAGGAAGGCCGAGGCCTGCCTGGCTTTAAGCTCTAAGTCGTGGGTCCCAGTGCCAATCTTAACCTGGAGACTCTTTAACTCGCTAGCTGGGGCGGCCTTACTCTTGGTTTGCTTATCCTTCTTGTTCTCGAGGTACAAAAACTTGCCGAAGTCCATAATCTTAGCCACCGGCGGCACTGCGGCCGGGGAGATCTCAATGAGGTCTAGTCCGGCGGCCTGGGCTTTCTCTAAGGCCTCACTCTTACTAATAACGCCTAAATTATCTCCTTCGGCATCAATGACCCGGAGCTCTTTAGCGTTAATTTGGTGATTGATCTTAAAGTTTTTACTCAAAGCCTAGTGCTCGCCACTATAGCTTAAAGCGGCCCTCAAGTCAACTTAATGGTTAAACCCTAAAAGTTGGGGATTAACTAGGGGGCCAATCATTACAACTAGGTTATAATGCGAGGAAGCGGCCGGCCGCTCTTATTAAAATTTAATTAACTTTACTAATTTTTTATGGGGAACTCTTATTGGTTAAAAGTCGTTGGGGTTATTATTTTGGCCTTAATCATTGCTGGTGGTTATTTATACCTTCAAGATAATAACTTTTTAAATCAGCCAGTCGTAGAGCCTAAAAGTCAGTTAGGCGCGGCCGCTGGGTTAGTGGAGGCCACCTTGGGTAATACCAATATTGGTACTCGCACCGACGACTCCAATCGCAATGCCCTAAGCGCGTTCCCTGTTGTTGCCACCGAGAGCGGCACGGCCATCTCGATGTCGGTGTACATTGCCAACGCCGAGGCCGGCTCCCAATACAGCTTGGCTATTTATGCCGACGCCGCCGGGAGCCCGGGCGCGTTAATTGCCAACACTGCTAATCAAACCATCAGCTCTACTGGTTGGTACACTGCGCCTCTCGCCGCCAATTTAACGGCCGGCACCACTTATTGGCTTACTTACAACACTACCTCAGTTAACTCGGGCAAAAATGTTTTAAGTTATACCGATGGCACCGGGACTTATAAATGGCATTTACAAACTTTTGGCACTTGGCCAGCCAGCTTTGGCGCTGTTAATGGTACCGCCAGTGGCGTGATCCCATCTTTGTACGTTACTTATACCAAGCCAGCCCCAGTTACCGCTACTGGCGGCACGCCTAGCACCACCTTCACTATTGGCTCAACTATTGTGGTGTCTCAAGGGCCAATTAATATCCGCAGCAACACTAGTTTAACGGCTAGTATTGTGGGCAGTCCTAACACGGGGGATCAAGGCGTGATTTTAGCTGGGCCCACTTATGCCGAGGGCTTTAATTGGTGGCGGGTGAGTTATAACCATGATGCCATCATTGGTTGGACCACAGGCGCTTATCAATACACCTTAGTTGGTGGTACTACTACGCCTACGCCAGTGACGGCCACTACCACTACTCCAGTAGTTACTTCTACCACAACCACGCCGGTAGTTACGGCTACTACTACTCCCGTAGCCACGACCACTCCTACTACCGGCACCGGTAAATTTATGTTAGGTGATGGTGTCCGTGTTACTCGCGGACCACTCAATGTGCGTGACTTACCAAGTCTACGTAAACCCGCTAAAGTTTTAGGCACTCAACCAACCAACGCTTTAGGTGTGGTGATTGATGGCCCTAAGCGCGCGGATAATTATAATTGGTGGAAGATTAACTATAATACGGGAGTTGATGGCTGGAGCACAGAGAATTATTTAACCAAAACTACCACCACTCCTAAACCACCAGTAACTTCTACCACTACTGCTACTAGTACTCCCATTGTTACGCCAATTTTAGGCTTCACTACTACCGCTCAAGGTACGGCTACTATTACTCAAGGGACTACCGCCACTGTTAACGTGGCTGTTAATATTACTCAAAGTAATTCCGCTCAGACAATTGTTCTCTCGGCCCTTAATTTACCAACCGGTGTAACTGGTACCTTTAATCCGGCTACTTGTTTAAGTTTAGCTACTGGCGGCTCTACTTGTAATGTTACTCTAGGCTTGGCCGCTCTTGGCTCGGCCCCTGTCGGCACTTACAACTTTATGGTGGGTGCTACCGGCTTGGGCCAAACGATTAGTGCTCCTGTGGCCTTAATGGTTACCGCGGCTGGCCCAGTCTCCACCAAATTTAATTTAGGTGACCGCGTCCAAGCGACTAGTAACTTAAATGCGCGCTTATCACCGTCGGCTACGGCCTCGCTTATCCCCGGCGCACCAGCGCCGGCCGGCTCGGTGGGTACTATTACTGGTCTCGCTCAACCGGCTGATGGGTATGCTTGGTGGAAGGTTAAGTTTGATAACCTTGCCGTTGATGGTTGGAGTGTAGAGGACTTCCTCGCCTTCTTTACTCAAATTATTACGCCTACACCTAGTGTAACTACTCCAGACACCGCTTTTGATGTGGGTGTTAACTTGGAGGAATTAACAGATTACGGTGATTACACTCGTAGTTACATGATTGTGAATGTGGCTAAAACTTGGTATCAAACTCAAGGTACCGTGGGTACTGATGGTTGGCCTAACTCGGCCTCACAGTTCCGCGTGTTAACACCAGTTAATGCCGATAGCTCTTATGCTCATCCGGCCAATGTTGCTGGTGACTATGCTATCCAAGTGGATGGCAATACAGTAATCTCCGCTTCTGGTGGGACTATTAAGAACTTGGCTTATAACAGCAGTACTGGTAAAACCACTGCTACTCTCACTGTCCCAGACAATCTTCACGATGTTAACCTAGGCTTTAGCGCTCCGTTTAAAAATGCCGTCGTTAATCGTCCTGGTTATCCTATTGGTACAACCAAAGTCTTTACCGATGAGTTTAAAGCGGCCATCTCGCCGTTTAAAGTTTTGCGCTTGATGGACTTTATGGTTACTAATCGCAGCTTAGCGCCGGAGGAGGTAGCGGCGCGCGCTGCCATGATGGGTGCTAATGGTAAGTTAGACTGGGCTGAGCGACCCAACGTTAATGCTCCTCGTTGGCGCACTGCTTTTGGTGCTCCGATTGAGCTCGCTGTCCAATTAGCCAATGAGACCGGTAAGGACTTGTGGATTAACATCTCTGACTACGCCTCCGATGACTACATTACCGGCTTGGCTAATTACTTAAGAACTAACCTAAATAGTAATAGTAAAGTTTACTTAGAATATTCTAATGAAACTTGGAACTACGTTGTCTTTGCTCAGGCGGGCGCGATGCGCTCTAATGCCGCCGCTTACGCTGCTACCGGTGCCACACCAACTTTAGACGGTCAAAATAATGAGTACAACGCCCGCGAGTACGCCATGATGCAAATTATTAGAGTGAGCAACATCTTCCGCAATGTCTTTGGTGATGCGGCTATGCCTAAGACCAGTACCGATAGTGATGGCCCACGCATTAGACCAATCTTTGCTGATCAAATGGGCTCGCCCGCCCCAGCTTTGGGTTCACTTAACTGGGCCTTCCGTAAATATCCACAATCAGTTAACTACTACATTTGGGCTTTGGCCGGCGCCCCTTACTACACTCCACTCGATCGTAATGCGAGCTTGGACGGGTTAATTAATGAGACCACTGGTGGTACGGCCAACTTAAATCGCCGGGCCAACTGGGGAACCTTTATCAACGATCAAGGTCAAAGTGAGATTGATAACAAACAAGCTCAATACTACGGCTTTGCTCAAGCTTATGGACTTAAGTTTGCCGCTTATGAGGGTGGTTGGGACGGTGGTCAAGGTTTAACCAACTTAGACAACAAGGTGCTGGCCTCTTACGATCCACGGATGGAGGGGGTAACCTTCTCTCATGTGGCTCAAGGTTATACCAATGGTATGCGATTGTTTGTTTACTTCCACTTAGCTGGCGCTAACTCTCGCAGTGGCCAGTGGGGCTCCTCAGATAATATTCGTGATGAGGGTAGTACTGGTGTGTCGCCTAAACTTAGAGGTTTAATTAAAGCCGCTACGGCTGATCCTCGCACCTTTGAGCAAGCACCAATTAGTATTGCTACTGGTTACTTTAATCAAAATACTATTGCTCCAGTGGGTAATGGTACGGGTTTAACGGGAACTTATTATCAAAATAGGAGCTTTACGGGCACGCCGGCTCAAGTGCGTATTGATCCAATTCTTAACTTCTACTGGACTAACTATGGTAGCGGTAACCCCTTCCCTCGGACTGACTTAATTGGGGGCGATGTTAACCGTACCGGCGGCTTCAGTGTTAAGTGGCGAGGCGGCTTCCTTCCACGGTTTACTGGCTCGTATAAATTTACCTTAGAGACCTTGTCGGACTCAGTGGCCTTCAGTATTAATGGTCAAAATATGGTTACTAATCCAACCATTAGTTTAACCGCTGGCTCGGCGGTGCCGCTCTCGATTGACTATGTGCCGTCCTCAGCTGGCTTCTCTACTAACGGTAAGGTCCGCTTGTTTGTAGAGATTAATGGTGGTCGCAAGATCTTGGTGCCACAATCGTATCTCTTACCCACGCTGTAAAAATTGTTAGCACTAAAAAATCCCCTGAGCAAAGTCGAAGGGGATTTTTTAGTTGAGTTAAATTTAAGCTAACTCGGCCTCGTCTTCTTTGGTCTCTAGAGTCTCCTCTTCGGAGGTCTCGTCGGGGGTCATGGTCTCCTCCTCTTCTACCTCTGGAGTAACCTTGTTTTCCTCGTCCATGTTATTTGTTTAAACATTAATCCAGCCTGTGGCCGGAAGTGATAATTTAGAGACCAAAGGAGAGACGACAACGCTCCGCTAGTCACTGCCCGCCAGTGTATCAGGTCTAATTAAAATCACCAAAAAACCCCGAACAAAGTTGAGGGGTTTTTTGGTTAGCTTTAATAAATGGTGGAAGTGGCGAGATTGAACTCGCGTCCAAAAGATAATTTAGAACGATTCTACCAAACTTAGTTTATTTTAAATTTTAGGCTTAATGACTTTAAAATAAACAAAACATCATTAAGACGAGTCGCTTAATTTAAACTCTTAACCGCAACTTGTTAAGAATCGAGCTTAAAAAATATGACACCCCATTAAGTTGGTTTAAGCGCCAACTTAAGGCATGCCGGCTTACGCTAAAGCGAGGGCCGGAGTAAAGTATGGGGATACCATACCTACTTTAGAAGATGCGTTAGCATTTCTGGTTGCCACCAGATTAAGGAGTTAGTGGCGGCTCCGCTTGGCACGGACTAAAAGAGTCAATTGTCTAAACTGACACTCCCGTATTTAAATTCTCAACGAGCGGCGCAGGTCGCGCTCTGTATCACGCTTTTTAATGGTCTCGCGTTTGTCACCCTTTTTCTTACCTCTGGCGGTGGCAATAGAGAGCTTTAAGAAGCGACCCTTATTATACACTGAAAGTGGTATAATTGTCAACTTTTTGGTTTGCTCTATACCCATTAACTCTTTAAGTTGAGCCTTGGTGAGGAGGAGTCGGCGCGGTCGCTCGGGGTCATAATTTGCCTGGTTCTTCGGCTGATAAGGTGGGATGTGAGCGCCAATTAAAAAGGCCTCACCCCCTCTAATTATTATGTGGGATCCCTCAAGTGAGCCTTGGCCTTGGCGGAGGGCTTTAACCTCACCACCAGTTAAATCTAAGCCGGCCTCCATTTGCTCCAGGAGTTCATAATTAAATCGGGCTTTGCGATGCTCAATTAAACTCATGGCGACATTCTAGCATTTTGAGGGGTTTTAAGTATAATGCGCTGATATGGCTAAAAAGGATAAAAAACCAAAAGGGGATAAACGGTCTAAATTAAGCTC
>CAZIEN010000013.1:0-11748 GCA_964538315.1 uncultured Candidatus Saccharibacteria bacterium | reverse complement strand
TCCCCAGGGGCGGTAGCTGAAGCAGAAAAGTTTTTAGACGGAGCTGCCTTAGTTGATTTAGAACAAGATCAGGGTCACCCTTTTCTGGCTGAGAAGTATGATCTCATCGTTATCTCAGAGGTATTGGAGCACTTATTTAGACCAGAGGATTTGTTAATCAAAGTTAAACAATTTAATTGCCCAGTGATTATAACTATACCCAACCTGCTATTTTGGAAAAATCGGTTAAATTTACTTCTGGGTTATTTTGATTATACTGATACCGGTCTAATGGACCGTGGGCATATTAGGTTTTTTAGTCTAATGGGATTAAGGCGTTTAGTGGAAAGTCTTGATTATGAGATAGTGGGGGAGTGCCACCGTGTTCCTACTCGGGGCACTAAGTGGTTGGCAAAAATTTGGCCGGGCTTATTTGCTCATAATTTTATTATTAAAATTAAATCTAAAAATTAATTTTTTATTTTATGTCTCAAGATTATTTCTATTTTGATAAAAGTAAGTTACTTGAATTAGCTGACGAGAGAAAGACTGATTATCAAGGTGCCGATCCATTTCCTCATATTGTGCTCGATAATTTTTTACCACCAGCTGTTTTGGAACAAGTTTTAGCTGAATTCCCCACGCCAGAGCAAGGTAAATGGAAGGAATTTACTGAAGCAACTCAAAATTTAAAGATGGCTTGTGAGGATGAAACCAACATGGGTCCGGCTACTCGCCATTTATTAAATCAATTCAATTCCTCTACCTTCCTTAATTTCCTAGAGACTTTAACGGGGGTGCCGTCGCTTTTAGCCGATCCGCATTTTAGAGGCGGTGGTTTACACCAAACTAAACAAGGGGGCTCTTTGGGGGTACACGCGGATTTTAATTATTATAAAAAGCTTAAACTCTATCGTCGGATAAATGTAATCATCTATCTTAATAAAAATTGGTCGGAGGAATTTGGTGGTCACTTAGAATTGTGGGATAAAGATATGAAAAATTGTGTCCAAAAAGTGTTGCCAATTTTTAATCGAGTAGTAATTTTTAATACCGATAATCTCTCTAACCATGGCCAGCCCGATCCTCTAACTTGTCCAGAAGATAATACTCGTAAATCATTGGCTTTGTATTACTATACCGTCGACTCTCCATCAGGAGAGGCAGAGGAGGCTCACTCAACTATTTTTAGAGCGCGACCGGGTCAAGATCAGGATTTTAAAAAGACACCTTCAAAATTAAAATCTCTAGCCAAAAAAGTTTTGGGTAAAATCAAGTCTTGGCGTCAAAAATAATCTAATGAAGGTTTGTTTTATTGTCCCTCATTTAAAGATTGCTGGTGGAATCAGGGTGGTTTTAACTTACGCTCGAGAATTATCTCGAAAACATCAAATTACTATTTTGGTGGTTGAGAATAGTCGTTGGCAAAGATGGTTTAAAAATACCCTGCCTTTCAAAGTTGATTGGTTCGGACTCTTGCCGGGTGTAAAAATTATTTTTGTTAAAATCTCCGATATTACCTTGAGCTTAAACCGGTTAAAACCTGAGGTGGTGGTGGCTGACTCCTGGCCCATGGCCGAGACTTTAAATTCAGTTTCTGGCCCGTTCAAAAAAATTCACCTGATTCAACATGATGAGCGATTGTACCACGGCGAGCCGGAAGTGGTGGCTAAAACTTATACTTTGCCAATTAAAAAAATAGTGGTGGCTAGTTGGTTGCAGGAATTGCTGGCTAGAGAATTTAATCAAGCATCGGATCTACTATTAAACTCTGTCGATCGGGAGATTTTTAAACCAGATTTTTCAACCAAGCCTAATGATGGGTTAATTAGAGTTTTAATTTTAGATCATCCATATAAATGGAAGGGGACGGAAGAAGGTGTTAACCTCGTCCAATCGTTAAAACTAAAATACCCACACTTGCGTTTAATAGGTTTCGGTTCAAGACATAAGGATCCGAAATATTCTTATGATGAATATTATTTCTCACCTCAACAGAAAGATTTGGCTAAGATTTATACGCGAGCCGACATTTATTTGTGTCCGTCTTGGGATGAGGGTTTTGGTCTGCCTAGTTTAGAGGCCATGGCTTGTGGGACAGCGGTGGTGACTTATGATAATGGTGGCTCTCGTGATTTTGCTAAAGATGGCGAGACAGCCTTGGTGGCCGCCAGACAAGATCAAGTAGAATTAAAGAAAAAATTAGAGCAGTTAATTAATGATCAAGAGTTAAGGCAAAAGTTAGCTCAAAGTGGCTTAGCCCTAGTTAAATCATGGCCGACTTGGTCTGAACAGGCGTTCAAATTAGAAAAAATCCTAAAAAATGCTATAACACTGTAATGGCTAAGGTTAGCGTTATTATCCCCACTCACAATCGGCCCGAGCTGTTAGCTCGGGCCTTAAAATCCGTTTATAGCCAAACCTTCACTGATTTTGAGGTGTTGGTGGTTGATGACGGCTCTAATCCTCGGGCAGAGTCGTTTTTGGCTAATTTCTTAACCAAGTCTAATTTTAAATATATAGAAACGGCTAAAAATCAGGGTGGGGCCGTAACGAGAAATATCGGCATCAAGGCCGCTACCGGTGAATACTTAGCCTTTTTAGATGATGACGATGAGTGGTTGGGAGATAAATTAGCCAAGCAAGTTGCCGCTCTAGATCAGTCACCAGTTGACGTAAGCCTAGTTTTTTCTGGCGTCGCCGCTTACGACGAGAAGGGAAAACATCTATACTCGCGTTTACCTGGTGAGTCAGGGGTGATGCAACCATTTCAGCGACTACTCCGTAAATGCTTTATTTGGACGAGTAGTTTAATGATTCGTCGGAGTTATGTTGAACAAGGTTTTATTTTTGATGAGGAATTAAAAAAGAACCAAGAGTGGGACTTAGAATTACGCTTAGTTAAAGTCAGTAAGTTCTTTGCTTTAAATGAGCCATTAACGCGCTTGAATATTGGTGAGAGTGAACAAATGGGCGGAAAGAAAAATCTCCCCAATATCATCGCCGGTTACGAGCTCTTCCTCAAAAAACATGAGACTGATTATAAAAATGAGCCCAAGGCTTGGGCTTTAAGGTTGTTCCACTTGGGTTATTTGTATTGGGATAACAACAATTCCGCCAGGGCTAGGGCTTTATGGTGGCAAGCTTGGCAGTTAAATAAGTTTAACTTAATCCCCTTAAAACACTGGTTAGTTATTGGTTGGGGTAAAGTTTTTTATCGCCGGCTTAAGGCCGGGTATAAAGAAACTAGTTTGGCTAAGTGGCAACTCTTCCGCCATGATTGGCAGCGCGCCCAAATGGTTGTGGCCAAATTCTTTCCCAACGACCAAACTGCTCTTAAAACTTTAAATAATTTTTGTCATTCAAATTTTTTTAAGCACAATTTCTCCTTCGGTCATTCTGGTGATTTTGATGTCATGATGCTTTATACCCTGACCAAATTAACTAAACCAGCAGTGGTGGTAGAAACAGGGGTAGCCAGTGGTCGTTCCTCAGCGGCTATTTTAACCGCGTTAAAAGAGAATGATCACGGCCAGCTTTACTCTATAGATTTACCGCAATTTTATAATAGTGTTAATCCAGAGACTTATCTAACTCATGAGGGTAATCAAGAGTTGAAGGGTTTTGTGCCCGCGGGGCGCCAGCCTGGTTGGTTGGTAGGTGAGGATCTTCGCTCGCGGTGGCAGTTAATCCTCGGGGACTCTAAAGAGGAGTTGGGTAAATTACTAACCCAATTACCAAGAGTTGATATTTTTTATCACGACAGTGATCACTCTTACGAGTCAATGTATTTTGAGTTTGAGTCAGTCTGGCCCAAGTTGCCAAGGGGTGGATTTTTACTCTCTGACGATATTAAGTGGAATAAAAGCTGGCCCGACTTTACCTCTAAGGTTAAATCAGATCTTACCGACCGCTATCGAGGTTTTGGCTTAGCGAGAAAATAATTTTCATGACTATTTTGGGTTTATCTTGTTTTTATCACGACAGCGCTGCCTGTTTAGTTGTAGATGGTAAAATTGTGGCCGCGGTCCAAGAAGAGCGTTTTACTCGTAAAAAGCATGATGAGTCTTTTCCCCAACACTCCGTGGCCTATTGTTTGTCTGTTGCTGGTATAACTATTGATCAAGTTGACCTAGTTGTTTTTTATGAAAAACCATTTGTTAAATTTGAGCGTTTATTAGAAACTTATTTGGCTTATGCGCCGAAGGGTCTAAAGTCTTATTTGAAGGCTTTACCGGTATGGTTGCATCAAAAATTATGGATTCCCAAAGTTTTGGCCGATAAATTAGATTTTAAAGGGAAAATTCTTTATACCGAGCACCATTTAGCTCATGCGGCATCAGCTTTTTATCCCTCACCCTTTAAGGAGGCCGCGGTTTTAACTATTGATGGGGTCGGTGAGTGGGCCACAACCACCTGGGGGGTTGGTAGTGGTCGAGAACTTAAGCTACAACAAGAAATTACCTTCCCTCATTCTCTAGGTCTCTTGTACTCAGCTTTTACTTACTATACCGGGTTTAAAGTTAATTCTGGTGAGTATAAGTTAATGGGATTAGCCCCGTATGGCGAGGCTAAATATGTTAAAGACATTTATGAGCACTTAATAGATGTTAAGCCTGATGGTTCTTTCCTCCTCAACCTAGATTACTTTAATTACCCAGTTGGTTTAACTATGACTAACCATAAGTTTAATCAATTATTTGGTGGGTCACCTCGTTTGCCCGAGTCGCCCTTAACACAGAAGGAGGTGGATTTAGCCGCTTCCATCCAAGTTGTAACAGAGGATGTTGTGTTAAAAATAGCTAAAAATATTAAACAAAAAACTGGCGCAAGATATTTGTGTTTAGCGGGCGGAGTGGCTTTGAACTGTGTGGCTAATGGTAAGTTGGCGGCGGCCAAAGTTTTTGATGAGATTTGGATTCAGCCAGCGGCGGGGGATGCGGGCGGAGCTTTAGGAGCCGCTTTATACGCTTGGCATTCTTATTTAGGTGAGGAGCGTTTGGTTGATGGTTTTAATAATGTTCAGCAGGGGACTTTATTGGGTCCGGATTTTAGTAATAATGAAATTAAAGATGCTTTAGACCAAGAGCGAGCCGTCTATACTTATCTAACAGATGAAGAATTGTTTAAGTATACTGCCAATAAATTAGCTGAGGCCAAAGTCGTTGGCTGGTTTCAAGGTCGGATGGAGTTTGGCCCACGGGCTCTAGGTAATCGCTCGATTTTGGGTGATGCTCGCTCCACCGAGATGCAGACGGAACTTAATTTAAAAATTAAGTTCCGTGAGAGTTTCCGTCCGTTTGCGCCGGCAGTTTTAGCTGAATCAGCTACTGACTATTTTGATCTTAATCAAAGTTCTCCCTACATGTTAATTACTGCTCCAGTAAAA
The DNA here is from genome assembly GCA_964538315.1 of uncultured Candidatus Saccharibacteria bacterium. Lineage (GTDB taxonomy): Bacteria > Patescibacteriota > Minisyncoccia > Phycocordibacterales > XYD1-FULL-46-19 > JAGORB01. Next base: position 6,380 of record CAZIEN010000013.1, on the reverse strand, counting down.
TCATCACAACGACTACCAGTTAATAACGAGGCAAAAAATTTATGGGGTGTCGATAAATTAAAAGTAGCTCGCTCGTATATTCCGGCTGTTACTCATGTTGATTATTCTGCTCGAGTTCAAACTGTAACCCCTGAGTTTAATCAGCGTTTTTATAATTTGCTTAAAGAGTTTAAAAATCTAACTAATTGTCCGGTAGTTATTAACACTTCATTTAATGTTAGGGGTGAGCCAATTGTATGCACTCCAGGGGACGCTTATCGTTGTTTTAGACGGACCAATATGGATGTGCTAGTCTTGGGTAATTATGTGCTAGTTAAAGAGGATCAACCAGCCTTAGTGATGGATAATGATTGGCAAAAAGAATTTACTCTTGATTAAAATGACTACTAAAATAAAAATTTGGTTAGCTAATCATAAAAATTTAGTTATTAATTGTTTACTAGTGATGTTTGGTTTGGCTGTGGCTTTAGTCGCTGGGGAGTTGGCGGTTCGGATTCTCCATCCATCTTTAGTTAAGTCGGATCCTATTTTGGGCAACGTTGCTCGGCCTATTGGTGATCGTGATGCTAATGGTTTTAGAAATGCCCAGGTTTTAAAAACTGCTGAAATAGTGGCTTTGGGTGATTCTCAAACAGAGGGTAACAATGCCACTCGGGAGGAAGCTTGGCCCCAAGTTTTGGGTCAATTATCGCATAAGACTGTTTACCAAATGGCTTTAGGTGGTTGGAACTCGGCTCAAGCTTATTATTTATATGACCAAGCTTTAGAGCTAAAACCTAAGGTAATTGTTTTTAGTTTTTACTTCGGCAATGATTTAATCGAGGCTCAAACATTAGTTTACTCAAAAGATTATTGGCAAGCTTGGCGCCAAAAAAATCAAGCTAAACCAGTTGCTAGTAGTAGTCCTATTAATTATCGTTTAGTCTTGCAATCTGGTTTAGAGCCTGGCTCGTTTAGACTAACTATTTTGGCTGGCCGTAATTGGTTGCGGAATCATTTTAAACTCTATGAGCTACTGGGTAATAGTACTCGGAGTTTAAGGGAGGCTTTAAATTTAGCGCCCAATAAAGTTGAAAAACAAACTCAAGTAGAAGCTTTGGCTAAAAAACACCCTGAAATTGCCTACTTCTATGAAGAGGAGCCAGTCTCCTCTCTCCTTAGTCCGGGCTATCGGGTTGATACTGTTGATATTCATGATCCATTGGCTAGTGATGGTTGGCGCTTAACTCAAGAGTTTATTAAGGGAATGAAGGCTAAAGCCGATAAATCTGGTGTTATTTTTGTCCTAAATGTTATCCCCACTAAAGAGATGGTCTATTTAAATCACTCCCTCCATACTACGGGCCAGGTGCCAGAATTATTTAATAATTACTATGCCAAGGAGACAGAGTTAGCCCAAACAGTTAAGACTTTTTGTTTCCAACAAGGTTTGAATTGTCATTTCTCTCTCCCAGCTTTAACTTCCGGTTTAGATAATCATGTGGTTATCTATGGGAGGACTATGGATGGTCATCCGATAGCGGCTGGCTACAAATTAATTGCTGAGTCAGTAAATAATTATTTACAGCGCTACTTTAATTTTTAACTATGATTCAAGAGATATTTATTGAAATAAAGACTAATCTTAAGGAACTTAAATTTACCTTTAAGTCTCTCCAACACTTTGCATGGCTGTTGGCGGTAGCCTGGCTGGTTATTTACTGGTTTAAAGCTTTAATTTGGTCTGACCAATTATTTTTATTACCACCCGTGATTTTGGTTGGGATTAGTTTGATTTGGCCTAAAATTTTAAAACCGTTCTATTGGTTGTGGATGGCCCTAGCCTTTATTTTGGGAGCCATTATCTCCCGGCTTATTTTAGTAGTAATGTTTTTTGGTGGCTTAGTACCAATTCGGTTTTTAGCGAGGATTTTTGGGGTTAAATTTATTGATCGCTCGTTTAGACAAAATAAAACTAGTTATTGGCAAGATCGGGTGATTAAAGAAGGCTCCCTGGAACAGCCCTTTTAGTTGTGCTAAGCTTTAATAAATGTCTAGCAAACTGCAATTAATTGGCCAATTCATAGCTTTTTTATGGGGTCGGAAGAAGTTCTGGCTTTTGCCTATCGTGATAATTTTTGCCCTCATTGGGCTGCTTTTAGTCTCGGTTCAGGGTAGTGTGGTGGCCCCTTTTATTTACACTTTGTTTTAAACTGCTGTGATCAAACGCTTAAGTTCTATAACCAAAAAAACTTTGGGGATTTGGCAGGAGGGCGATAACCTATCCACTCAAGTGGCCAGGAGTGGCGCGGTTAGTTTGTTGGGTCGTCTAGCTATTAAAATGGTCCAATTTGTTAAGACTATTATTTTGGCGCGCATTTTGTTCCCAGCCGACTTTGGTTTATTTGGGATTGCGGCGGTTGCTATCACTATTACCGACATTTTTCTTCAAACTGGTTTTTATCAAGCCTTAATTCATGAGCGTAAAGATCCAGAGCGACTTTTTAATACTGCGTGGACGATTAATATTCTCCGCGGTTTAACGGCCGGTCTCTTAGCTTTTTTAGTGGCACCCCTTTTGGGTAATTTTTTTAATGCGCCAGACGCCATACCTTTGGTCCGTGGTTTGGCCGTAGCAATGTTTATTATTGGTTTTGAAAATGTGGCGATCATCCATTTCCAGCGGCAGTTTCAATTTACTAAAAAGTTAATTCTAGATTTGTCGATTGTTGTATTTGAGGTGGTAGCAGTAATTACTTTGGCTGCTTTGGGGTTAGGTGTTTGGGCTTTGGTTTGGGGCTCAATTATTAATCGGTTGGCGGCCGTGGCGCTCTCTTTTTACTATCAGTCATATCGACCAAAACTAGAGTTTGATTGGGGGGTCGCAAAACATTTAATTAAATATGGTAAGTGGATTACAGCTATCTCCATGGTTTCCTTTTTACTTAGTCAGGGTGATTATGTAGTGATTGGTAAATTATTGGGGGCAGAGTCACTTGGTTTTTATCAGTTAGCTTTTACTTTAGCTATTTTGCCAGCTGTAGAGATTGTGAGAGTAATTGGCAATATTTTATTCCCTCTTTATGCCAAGATCTCTTTAGACGCGGTAACTTTACGTCAAACTTTTATCCGGGCTACCCGGTTACTTCTTGTTTTACCAGTGCCTGCGGCATTAGGTTTAATTATGCTTCGGACTGAAATTGTTTCAGTGGTGTACGGTGCTAAATGGTTGCCCATGGCTCCCATTTTGGCAGTCCTTGCTGTCTTCGGTTTGTTCAAAGCTTTTGACGCGGCAGTTCAACCCTTCTTTTTGGGGACGGGTAAACCAAAACACTCTACTTTAGTGTCAGTCTGGCAATTAATTTTTATGTTTGCGGGGATTTTACCTCTAACTTATCATTGGGGGGCGGTTGGGACGGCCGCCTCGGTTACTTTGGGGGCTATTGCTGCTGTTTTAGCCGAACTCTGGTTTTTAAGACGGCAAATTAATTTAGGACTCAAGGGATTACTAGAGATTTGGTTGGCGCCATTTTTGGCTACGATAGTAATGGGCTTAGGATTATTTTTAGTTGAAAATATTGTTTTACCCTTAAATATTAGCACTTTAATTTTTCATCTTTGTTTTGGAGCCGCTGTCTACTTTTTGAGCTTGTTTGCTTATGATCGTTTTTTGGGTCGGCGTGAGTTATGGTCCACTTGGTTATGGTTTAAACATCACGCTTAATTATATTTCTTTATGATTTCTTCGGCGGGGACGGGTAATATATGGAGTGAGGTTTGGCGCGAGCAGGGTATAGCTACGGCTAAAAAAATTTTTAGCCACCGGCTGTTTATTGATAGTTATCCAGTATTTAAAAAACATTTTCCAGCTGACTTAACCTCAGTTTTAGAGGTGGCCGCGGGTAGTGGTCGTTATGGCTTAAAATTAGCAGCCGATTATCAATCAGCTCAAGTAATCTTAACTGATATTTTACCAGCTTCAGTTGAGTTAATGTCTAATTTGGCGGAAGAGTTAAAACTTAAAAATGTTTCGGCTAAATTAGCTGACGCCAATAGTTTACCTTTTAATGATAATTCTTTTGACCTTGTTTTGGCTGATTGCTTAATCCAGCACTTAGATAAACCCGAGCCAATTCTTAAAGAATTGGTGCGAGTCTTAAGACCTGGCGGGAAACTTATTTTAAGTGGGGTTAATTATTGGAATTTTCATACTTTATTTAAAACCTGGCAAAAGTGGTGGGGTGGGGAGTATGAGTATGGATTAGAGAAGTCTTTTGCCCGCCATGGTTGGAAAAAATTATTAAAAAATTATCCTGTAGCCATTACTACTATTGATGGCGCCGCTGTTAGTTATGGTCTCTATCGGCTTAAAAAATACAGCTCTATCTTTAGTTGGCTGGGTAAAATAGTTAATCGTTTGGTCAAAATGGTCGATACTTTAACTAATCGTTTAATTTCTCGTTATTTTGGTTTTGAGTTAATTGTGGTGGCAGAAAAAATTAAATTAGAAACTAATTATAGTGAGTTGATTAATTTGCAATTAGTACCGGGTGGAGATATCGGTCGTTTAATTATTGCTGAGAGTGAGAGACATATCCCTTCCCCTATTAAGAGAGTTTATTTTATTAATGATGTGAGTAATGAGCAAGTGGTCCGTGGTGGTCACGCTCATAAAGAAATTGACCAAGTAGTCTTCTGCCTTCAGGGGCAAGTGCAACTTAATTTGGACGATGGAGTAAAACAACAAAGTTTGATTTTAAATAGCCCAGGTTGGGGAGTGAGAGTGGGTCCCAAACTGTGGCACACTTTAAGTCATTTTACTCCCCATACCACCGTAGCCGTAATCGCTAGTGATTTTTACCGAGAGGATGATTATTTAAGGTCTCGGGAGAGTTGGCAAGATTTTTTACGCGACCATGCTTAAATTTAACGATTTACAACAACATTATTTAGCCAATCAAGCCGGTTTTAAGACGGCCATTGAGCGAGTGTTAAAAAGTGGTTGGTTTATTTTGGGCCCAGAGCTCAAGGCTTTTGAAGAAGAGTTTGCTAAGTTTTTAGAGGTTAAATCTGCTGTGGGGGTCAATTCTGGTACTGACGCGATTTTCTTGGCTCTTAAAGCTTTAGGGATTAAAGAAGGTGATGAGGTGATTACCGTGGCTAATACCGCTACGCCTACCGTTTGTGCCATCCGCCAAACGGGAGCACGACCGGTGTTTATAGATATTGATCCCATTACTATGACGCTTGATCCACATTTGATCTCTAAGGCCGTGTCTAAAAAGACTAAAGCCATTGTGCCAGTCCACCTGTATGGTTACCCGGCTGATATGCCAGCGATTATGAAAGTCGCTAAAAAATATAATTTATTAGTGGTGGAAGACGCCGCTCAGGCTCATAGGGCTAAAATTGGCGCCAAGTTTGTGGGCACTTTTGGAGAGGCGGGAGCCTTCAGTTTTTATCCGACTAAAAATTTGGGAGCAGTAGGTGACGCCGGAGCGGTGGTGACCAATGATCCCAAACTAGCTCAAATTATTAAAGAGCTGCGTAATTATGGTGAAGTGGGGAAGTATCAAAATAATCGTGAGGGTGTTAATAGTCGCTTGGATGAAATCCAAGCGGCGGTGCTCCGCTATAGTTTAAAACAATTACCTAAATGGACTAAGCAAAGAGCTAAGTTAGTCGATGCTTATCGTCGGGAGCTTAAAGGTTTGCCAATTACTTTACCACCAACAGTCTCTACTAAAGTTACTGCCGTCAATCATTTAATGATTATTAGAGTAAAAGAGCGAGAAGCTTTAGATAACTTTTTGGCTACACAAGGTGTGGGTACGGCCGTGCATTATCCCCAGCCGATTTATAAACAAGTGGCCTATCGGCGCTTCGCGCCGAAGGGTGGTTTACCTCTTACTGAGACTCATTGCCAAACTATTTTAACCTTACCCCTTTACCCAGAGCTAACTGTGGCTCAAGTTAAAGTAGTTACCAAGGCTATTAAACGGTTTTATCAAACACGTTAACTTATGCTAAGATAGGGCAGTTTTTAATTACTTAATTTATCTATGTCTAAACTAAAGAATTGGTACCAACAATTTACCGAGCGACAGCGTTATACTAAGGGCGGTCGGACACCGTTTTTTAAACTGGCAGGGGAGTATTTACCGGCCAATCCCGAGGCTATTGTTTTAGATATTGGAGCGGGGGAGGGGGAGTTTGCTAGCTTCCTTAATTTAGGCGAGCGCTACGAACATTTTTTAGCCTTAGACTCTAACTCTGATACGGTTAAAATTTTAGCTCAAAAATTTAAGGCCAAACTTTATACCGTGCCCGAGTCTTTACCTTTTACTGATCGCTCGGTTGATTATGTCCACTGCAGCCATTTAATTGAGCATTTATACCCG
>CAZIEN010000012.1:0-11975 GCA_964538315.1 uncultured Candidatus Saccharibacteria bacterium | reverse complement strand
ATAGAACGCGAGCTTGCGGAGCTCGTAATGTAGGTTCGATTCCTGCCGGGAGGACCAGGAAAATAAAAATACCCCAGCTGGGGTATTTTTATTTGGTGGCTTTGGCGATGGCTTTGGCCAGGCGCGACTTCTTGCGGGCGGCGGTATTCTTTTTAATCACCCCGCGCTTGGCGGCCTTATCTAAGGCTTGGTAAGCCTCGCGCAATTTAGCGGCGGCGGCCTTGGCGTCGGTGGTGGTCAAATTACGGACCTCCTTAACGGCCGACTTCATGGCTTTGGCGCGGCGGTCGTTCATCACCTTCTTCCGCTTGCTACCGCGGAGCGCTTTTTTAGCTGATTTAATAATAGGCATGAGGAGACTCTAACACGAGTAGTTAAGGAAGGCAAATCTTAAAACCTCGTGTTATGATTGGCCTATGATTAGCGAGTTACAAGGGCAAGTTAGCCACTTAGGCGAGCGCGAGTTGGTCCTCATTGTAGGTGGAGTGGGGTTTAAAATTTTTGCCTCCCAAGCCACGCTCTCTACCCTCACCCGAGCGGGTGATATCCCGGTGCGAATCTTAACTCACTTGGCGGTGCGAGAGGATGCCTTGGAGCTTTACGGCTTTATTGAGCCCACCGAGCGCGATCTCTTCCTCCTCCTGATTAGTGTCTCGGGGATTGGGCCCAAGTCGGCCCTAGGGATACTCTCACTCGCCCCAGTTAAAACCCTGCGCGAGGCCATCGCCTCGGGTCAAACCGAGTACTTAACCCGCGTCTCGGGGATTGGTAAAAAGAGCGCCGGCAAGATTATTGTGGAGCTTAAAGATAAGCTCTTAGAGTTGGGTGAGGTGGAGGGCGAGCACTTAGTTGGTGATGCCGACGCCTTAGATGCCTTAATCTCCTTAGGCTACCAGCGCCGCGAGGCTCGCGAGGCCTTGCAGGCGCTCCCCCGCGAGGACACGGATGTGGCCGAGCGGGTTAAGGCCGCGCTTAAAATTTTAGGTCAATCACGATAAATGATTAATTTTTTACGACCAATTTATCACGCCACTTTAGTTGCTTTGGGAACAATTTTTTATCGCTTCCCCAGTAAAAAATTAGTGGTTATTGGAGTTACTGGTACCAAAGGTAAATCTACTACTAGTGAGATGCTCGCTCACATTTTAGAGACGAGTGGTAAAAAAGTTTTTCTCTCCTCGACTATCCATTTTAAAATTGCCGGTCGCGAGATCCCTAATTTATTAAAAATGACTATGCCCGGGCGCTTTCTGTTACAAAAAATGTTGCGCCAAGCTATTAATGAAAGTTGCACCCATGCCGTGATAGAGATGAGCTCGGAGGGGGCTAAACTCTGGCGACATGTGGGCATTGAGCTTAATGGTTTAATTGTGACTAACCTCTCACCTGAGCATATTGAGAGTCATGGCTCGTTTGATAAATATCGCGCCGCTAAATTGCGCTTCCTTAGCGCTTTAAATAAATCTTCTAAACCAAATAAATTTTTGGTTTTAAATAAGCAAGATGACGCGCTTAAAATTTTTACTAACCAGGCTAACAAAAGTGTATCGGTGTTAGATTTAAATCATTCTTACGCCACTCCCCTCCCCGGGCAATTTAATAAAGAAAATGCCGAAGCGGCTGGCACCGCGGCTGAAAACTTAGGGCTAGATAAAAATATTATTCAGCAAGCGTTAAATAATTTTACTGGCGCTAAAGGACGAGTCGAGAAAATTAATTTAAACCAACCATTTGAGGTAGTTGTTGATTACGCCCACACCGCCGACTCGCTAGAAAAGTTTTATCAAATCTTTGATGGTAAGCGTAAAATTTGTGTCTTTGGCGCTACGGGTGGTGGTCGTGATAAATGGAAGCGCCCCGAAATGGGTAAGGTGGCTGATAAATACTGTGACGAAATTATTTTAACCGATGATGACTCCTATAATGAGTCCCCACAAACAATTTGTGAAGAAATTACTAAAGGTATCACCGCTCACACTCCTCAAATTATTACCGACCGCCGTGAGGCCATTAAGACCGCCCTCGCCACTGCTCGGGCGGGCGACGCTGTTTTAATCACCGGCAAGGGCACCGACCCTTACCTCATGGGCCCCAAGGGTAAAAAGACGCCTTGGTCTGATACCAATATTGCCAAAGAAGAATTGTCGAATTTACTAAAAGCTAATAGCTAAAACCTACCATTTATGCCTGAACTCCCAGAGGGAGAGACAATCCGTGCCGACCTAGACCAAGTAATTACCGGCAAAAAAATTAAAAACTTTGAGGTCTTAGTGGCCAAAACGGTTCGACCCCAGAGTGTTAAAAAGATTAGCCAAGACTTAATTGGCGCTAAGGTAGTAGCCGCCCGCCGGCGAGCCAAGCTCTTAATCTTAGAGTTAAATAATAAAAAGCATCTCCTGGCTCATCTTAAAATGACCGGCCAGTTAATTTATTTACCCAATAAGGGTGAGGTTATTATGGGCGGTCACCCCCAAAAGGATGGCCACTTAAATTTACCCAATAAATACACCCGGGCCATTTTTACCTTTACCGATCATTCCAAATTATTTTTTAACGACCTGCGTAAGTTTGGTTGGCTCCGCACCGCCACCCAAGCCGAGCTTTTAGAGCTGGTGTCCAAGGTAGGGCCCGAGCCGTTAGAAAATGATTTTACCCTCCCCTACTTTGCGGGGGTTTTAAAGCGTTATCCCAAGCGACCAATTAAACAAATTTTACTCGATCAAACTTTAATTGCCGGTATTGGTAATATTTATGCCGATGAGAGTTGCTTCCTCGCTGGGGTGTTACCAAGTCGTAAAGCTGGTTTATTAAAACCCCAAGAGGTTGCTGATTTATATAAAAATATTATTAGCGTGTTAAAACTGGCCATTAAACACAAGGGCACCTCCTCACGCAATTACCGCCGCGTAGACGGCGGCGAGGGCGGCTTTGTTAAACATCTTAAGGTTTATGGTCGCGGCAATAAACCTTGCCTCACCTGCTCTACCCCCCTCTCTAAAACCAAATTAGCCGGCCGCGGCACCCACTTCTGCACCCACTGCCAAAAATAATTATTCTAACAGTCTAAAAATTGCTACGCCCGTGGATACAGCCACATTTAAAGATTCTTTACTGCCACGCATGGGGATCTCAATTATTTGATCACACAAGTTTAAAACTTCTGGCTCTACCCCACCTACTTCGTTACCCACTATTAAAGCCGTCTTTCCAGAAAGTTTTACCTCTCGATAATCTAGCGCCTTCTCATTTTGCTCTAAAGCCCAAATTTGGTAACTGTCTTTTTTAAGCTCGGTTATTAACTCGGTAATATCCTCTCGCTTCTCCCACTCCACACTCTGCTCGGCACCCAAGGCCGTTTTAGCAATCTCGGCATTAACGCGTTTAAATTGATCCAGTGGCGCTGGAGTATAACCGGTGAGGTAAATTTTACTCACCCCGGCCCCATCTGCAGTACGGAAGATACTGCCCACATTGTGGTTGCTCCGGATATTATGGAGAATCAAGTTTAATTTACCATTCATTCTCGCTATGCTAACATAAACTTATGCTTAGTCTATTCCCTGATCTCTTGGCTTATAGTTTTTATGGTATCACCTTATTACGGGTGGCTACCGGCTTAGTGTTACTCACTCACGCTTGGGAGCATTTTAAACACTCATCCACTCTCTCCTCACGAGTCTTATCTTTAGCCGAGGCTGTTATTGCCGCTCTCTTAGTGGTTGGGCTCTTTACCCAAGCCGCCGCCCTCCTCCTCACCTTATTAATTATTGGCACTCTCACTATCAACTATCATCATAAAGATAAAAAACTTAGCTGGTCTTATTGCTTCCTCCTCGCGGCCGTTGGCCTAGCCCTCTCCACCATGGGCCCAGGTGCCTGGGCCATTGATTGGCCACTCTAAAGTTAGACAAAACCGTTCAAATATAGTATTTTCTCTTGAGTAATCCGCCCATAGCTCAGTTGGTAGAGCAGTTGCCTTTTAAGCAAACGGTCGCAGGTTCGAATCCTGCTGGGCGGACAAAATAAAAGGCTCATCTGAAAAGATGAGCCTTAAGCCGTGAGCGTAAGTTGCAGGTTTCACCCCTTATCAACCAGGGACCCTTTCTTGACCTGCAAAACCTTGTTGGTATGCCAAAATTCTTCCAATGACCCCTTGTGTCGATTCCACCATATTATTTCAGATAGTGGAGCCTCGATGAATTCCCGGAAGATAAATGGCACATGGACAGAACTGAGAGCCACACCCACGACATCATTCAGGTTACTATCTGTGGCATCGGCCCTAATTCTGACGAGTCTGTTGCCCGTAAACACCCGCTCATATTTCTTCATTATCCGACGGATGGCAATGTCTTCATAATGAGCCGCATCCACATTTTGAGCGTGATAATCAACTCCACAATTCACATCTGACACATCTTCTGTCCACACCTCGCTCGCCGTCTTAAACAAATTGTTCCACAAAAACCGGTGATGAGGATTAAGATAGTGGAGCTCGTATGACAACTCATACAAACCCACCGCTTCATCAAAATCCATCACTCGTGGACCCAAAATGTGCCGGATGCGCCAATTACCTTCTCCAAACCGTTGATTGTAAGCCTCGACCCTTTTGGGCCGATCCCAACCCAACCAACCAGGTCTTTCAGGTAAGGTTTGCCACTCAGATTGTTTAAACATGGTTTTTCTCCTTTTTAAGGTCCTGGAATGATTTAATTTCAAAATTACACTACTTGGGAAATAATGATAGTTTTTGTTAAACAACTGTTGACAAATACCTAACAACAAATTAGGATCCTACAATATGTCGATTAAACAAAACTTGAGTAAGTTAGGGTTAAATGAAAAGGAAATTTTATTATATTTAACTCTTTTAAAACACGGCCGGACTAAACCCGGCATTTTAGCCATCTTAACCAAATTAAACCGGGCAACTATTTATAGTACCGCAAATAGTTTAATGTCACTGGGTATTATTGCAGAAGATTTAAGTGGAAAAACTCTAGCCTTTACTCCCCTACCAATAGAGAATTTAGGAAAAATAATTTCTGAGTCAAAACGTGATCTAAAAGAAAAGGAAGTTTTAGTTCAAGAGACAATAAACGATTTAAAAATAATCAGGTTAGAAAAAACCTTACCCATACCAAAGATTAGATTTATTGAAGAACATGATTTAGAAAAATTCTTATTTGATAATTTAGAAAAGTGGCAACAAGATGTTATTAATTCTGACGGTATTTGGTGGGGCTTCCAAGATCCTAGTTTTGTGGAAAATTATCGTAAATGGATAGATCATTCTTGGAAAACAGATCTTAGCAAAAATAAAAACTACCGCGCTAAATTTTTTACTAATCAATCTATTATTGAAAATAAGTTAAAAAAACTAGTGTCTGCAAATAAGCGGGCAATAAATTTTATTGAAAATATTAAATTTACAGGATCATTATGGATTAGTGGCGATTATTTAGTAATGGTTGTAACTAGCCAACGTCCTTTTTATTTAGTGGAATTCCACGATAAAACCCTGGCCCACAACTTAAGAGAGATGTTAAAGCAACTTTGGATTAAAAATGGATTCTAAATAGTTAAAATTAATTTTTCTAGACCAAACTCAAATTCATCGGAGTTGGGATAAGTGGTGTGATGGAGTTCAATTAAATTGGCAAAGAGTTTTTTAAGTTCTATTGGCGAGTAATTACGGAGAGCTTGTTTGGCCTTAGTAATCACAAATGGTTTTAAGTCGAGTTTATCCTCCGGTTTAGACACCGCCACTAAAAGCATATTTTTTGCCTGCCAGGAGAGCGGTGGATAAATCTCCTCTACACTTAAACCCTCTCGCCGCGCCATTTGGAAGGTAAGCCAAAGTTGCTTCCGATCCCGCGCAATTAAAGCATCCGTCATAGCGAAGGGGTTAAAGGTTCTCGCCTTCCCCTCTTTTAAATCAAACTTATTTACCTTTACCCCTTTTACTTCAGCCAGAGTATTGGCTAAAGAGTTTTTATCACCCGTTTCTAAAAAAATAAAGTGATTAGGTGAGGAGTCTAGTTCTGCAGCTAAGTCTTCCACCGTCTCACGAGCCAAAACCAGAGTATTTAAATCGCGCGCGGCCACACTAACCCCCTCACCAAACAAACTTTGTTTAGTTAAGGTGGCGGTAAATTCCCCCACCTCAAAGTCATCAGGGTTAAAAGTTAGCGTTGCTAAACTACTAGCCTCATTAAAAGCATTTAAAGCCTTAAGCCTGTCGGTGCCAGTAAAGAGAGTAAGCATAGGCCGATTATATTATAAGTCGAGAGTTATACCCACTGGGGCATGATCGGAGCCCATCACCTCCCCTAAAATAAAGGCTTTTTTAACCTTACTCATTAAACTCTGACTAACCCACCAATAATCGATCCGCCAGCCTACATTGCGCTCGCGGGAGTGAGTCTTTTGGTCCCACCACGAGTACTCTTGCCTTTCGGGATGTAAATATCTAAAGGTATCTATAAACCCAACTTGCTCAAACACATCTAGTTTGGCACGCTCTTCAGGGAGGAAGCCGATCTCCTTCTCATTAGCCTTAGGGCGGGCCAGGTCAATGGCGGCGTGAGCCACATTAACATCACCACAAAAAATTACCTTCTTCCCAGCTTTAGTTAGTTTTTTAAGATAAGACGTAAACTCGTCAAAAAATTCTAATTTATATTTAAGTCGATGATCCTCACCACCACCGTTGGGGAAGTAGATATTAAGGAGAGTAAATTTAGCAAACTCTAATTCTATTACCCGGCCTTCTGTTGATAAATGATTTTTCCCAAAATTAGTTTTAATACTTTTGGGTTTCTGTTTAGTATAAATCGCTACCCCACTATAACCCTTGCGCTCGGTGGCCAGGTTAAAGTACGAGGTATAACCCTTAACATTTTTTAACTCATTAGAGAGTAGCGCCTCCTCATGAGCTTTGATCTCCTGTAAACAAACTACATCATACTTACTAGTCTCTAAAAATTTAATAAGCCCCTTACGCTCAGCGGCGCGGATCCCATTAACATTCCAAGAAATTAAGGTTAAGCTCATAAATTTTTTAGGATTTTAATATCATCTAGTAAGGTAGCCTTGAGATGTTGATTATAGATGGCGGCGGCCGGATGGTAAAGAGGCACAATTTTAATCGGGCCATACGGCGCCATCGCTTCAATCACTCGGCCATGGAGCAAACTAATAGTCCCCAAATCAGGTGAGTTAAACTTGTTTAAAACATAACTCATAGCGTAACGGCCTAGAGTCACAATAACGGCTGGCGCAATTAAATTAATCTGCTCATCTAAAAATGGTCCGTAAATAGCAATCTCTTCAGGTAACGGGTCTCGATTTTGGGGCGGACGATCTTTCACAATATTTGTAATATAAACCTGTTCCCGCGGCAAATTAATTGAGGCCAACAATTCATCCAATAAACGACCGGCGGCTCCACAGAAGGGCCGACCGGTTTTGGCCTCGTTTTTACCGGGCGCCTCGCCAATCAACATTATTTTAGCGTCATGACTCCCCTCCCCAATTACCGGCAAGTTCTTTTGCTCTTGTCTATAAGTATAGAGCGGTGAACTAGTTAGATTAATTACGGCGTCTTTAATGGCCCGTAATTGCTCGGTCTTATGATCATCCATAAAATTAACCCTGATGATCCTTAACCTCCTGCTCTACTCCCCGCAAAACCACAAATACAAACAACGTCAGCATAGCGATAATAATGGCCAAAGGATAAAGACCAAAACCGGCCGCCATCCCAATAGTGGCAGCCACCCACAAGCCAGCAGCCGTGGTTAAACCATTAATTTGTGTCCCTCGCACAATAATGAGGCCGGCCCCCAAGAAGCCTACCCCCATTACAATCTGTGAGGCAATACGGAGTGGATCAATCCCCACCTCACCATAAATTTGCCGCACAATCTCGCCAATCACAATAAACGCCGCTGAACCTAAAGAGACAATGGCATAAGTCCTCATCCCCGCTCGACGATGAGCCAAGGTCCGCTCAGTCCCCACAATTGCCCCCAACACTAAAGCTACGCTTAAACGGATAATGGCATCTGAGTAGGGCAAGAATGGTCCAAAGATAAGAGTAAAAAATTCCATAACTTTATTTTACCACCTCTAGCTAAAACACAAAAACCCGCCGGCCGAGGCGGGCGGGTTTTTGTTTAGTCGAGACTAAGGTTAGTTAGTCGCGCCAGTTGCTGGCATAGCGTCACCAGCTGGAACGGTGGTGTCAGTTGAGGCTGGAGCGGTAGCGCTCTTAGACCACCAGAGGTAGCCAACAACCAAAACAACGATAACCACAATCGCGATAATAGTATTTTTCATGAACTTGTTGAATGGGAAAAATATAAGTCTCGACCTTTGCCTAAAAACTAATTACCCTTAAATCATAGCTGGCCTGGGTAGAAAAATCAAGTTTTAGCCAGTGTGGATAAAATTAAAACAAAGTGGCCTGATTTTTTTGACCCTGAGTAGAAACTTCTTTAATTTGAGCGGCCGCTCGATACTGACAGTACTCACAAGCCGGATCAGACGTTGGTAACTCATTATTTACCAAACATTTTTTAGCCGCCACCAATTGCTCCCCCACCCAAGCGTGCGCGCCGGTGTAAGGGATAACCTTAACACTAAACTCCAACTTGCCGTCAAAGGCTTTAGCATCACGCTTACCATTAACATAAACAAAATAACCCGTCGGAGAAACTTTAAACCCGTTGTTAGTTAAGAGCCACTGGTAAATCTCCATTTGGCGCTTATAACTATCTTGCCACTCTGCATCAAGCGTAATCTCGCCATCCTTAGCGGTGGCTTTATAATCCACTACAATTAATTCGCCATTTTTATTTTCCCAAATATCATCCACGGCACCAAAAACTAAAAAATTAGACTCGGGATGTAAATATTGCACACCCACAAAGTTCTCGCGCCACACATCCATATTTTTATGTTTAAACGGCACGGCCTCAATATTATAGGCACTCATAATCGGGTGAGGTAAACCCTTGGCCCGGCGCTCGTCAAACTCCTTTTTTAATAACAAATCTACTGCCGCATTTAAGGAGAAGGGTGGGGTGGAGGGCTTGCCAATCCCCAACCGCCGATCTAAGTAAAAACAACGCTGGCACCGCATAAAATCCTCCAGCTTGGTCCGCGAGAGCTTAAATGGCTCTTTAGCTTGAGGGTCAAAAAGATTAGCTTTACGCACTGGTCCTGATTTAACAAATGCCATAGTGGGATTATTGTAACACAGCTTATTTTAACTCGGCCCAAGTGGTACCGGTGGAGGTGTTGGCCACAATAGGTACTACTTCATCTAAAACACTGTCCATCGCCTGTTTAATAATTGGCTCTACCCTCTTGACCATTGCCTCCTCTACCTCATAAATTAACTCATCGTGAATTTGGAGGATAAAATGCGCGCGGTCTATAAGATTAGCGGCGCGAAGCGATTGATCAACTCTAATCATAGCGATTTTAATAATGTCAGCAGTAGCTGTTCCTTGAATAGGCGCATTCATCGCCATCCGCTCGGCGGCGGCCCGCATAAAAGGTAGTTTAGATTTTAACTCGGGATAATAACGCCGCCGGCCAAAGTAAGTCTCGGTATAACCCTTGCGCGTGGCCTCACTAATCACGGTATCAAAATATTTTTGAATTTGGGGGAAGGTAGCAAAATAATTATCATAAAACTTTTGGGCCTCCTCCCGAGTACTACCCAAATTAACTTTAAGCGCGTTCACTCCCATACCATAAATAATGCCAAAGTTAATCACCTTGGCCTGCCGGCGCATATCTTTAGTCACATCACTCTCTGGAACGCCAAAAACGAGTGAGGCCACGGCGGCATGAACATCCTTACCCTCTTTAAAAATTTTAATCAGCGCCTCCTCTTTAGCTAAAATAGCCAACACTCTAAGCTCAATCTGCGAGTAATCGGCGGCCACAAACTCATACCCAGGGGTCGCCATAAACGCCTCTCTAATCTTCATCCCTAAACCCTCCCGGGCGGGAATGTTTTGTAAATTAGGGTTAGTGGAGGACATCCGGCCGGTGGTACTCCCCGCTTGGTGCAAGTGAGTGTGTAAGCGATGTCGTTGATCTACTAACTTAGGGATCGCCTCAATATAAGTGGAGAGGAGTTTTTGTAACTCGCGGTAATCTAAAATAAATTTAACAATCTCATGCTCGTCGGCCAATTTTAAAAGCTCGGACTCCCGCGTACTCCGTGCTCCACCGGCCGTCTTTTTTAACCCCTTCACATTTAACTTAAGTTCATCAAACAATACCTCCCCCAATTGTTTAGGCGAGTTTAAGTTAAACTCCCGACCGGCTAATTTATAAACTTTTTTTACTAACTCGTCAGCTTTATCGCGGTACTCCTTAGCCAAACTTTGTAAGTACGGGATATTAATTAAGATCCCTCGCTCCTCCGCCCCAGCAATAATAGGTATTAACGGTAACTCAATTTCCTCATAAACTTGGGTTAAATTTTCAGTCTTAAGTCTTTTTAAGATATTATCTTCTCCACCTAATCTATCTATATCGTCAGGGGTAGAATTATTTAAGCTTGAGTCTAAAAGCCAAGCGGCCAAAGCCAATTCTTTAGGCACCTCTATTGGCTCCACCTTTTCTGCCTCCTCTTTAATTACCTCACTACTTTTACCAGCAATCTCGTTTAATAAATTTTTGGCCCTGGTAATTAAACTTTTAAACTCCAGCTCGGTAAAAATCTTCTCGGCCGCCACTGAGGTATAAGTATCTAACCAAACTTGAGGTGGTAAGTTAAATTTAATTGGCGCATCGCGACGAATAGTGGCTAAAGTTTTAGAGAAAATGGCTTCATCCTCATTATCTTTTAAGAGCTCAATCATCCGTACCTTTACTCCCGCGTCTTTTAAATCTTGTTCATTCTTTTTTAATTTTTTATACAAAGACTCAATACTGCCAAACTTTTGGATTAACTCACTGGCCGTTTTATCACCAATCCCCGCCACCCCAATAATATTATCGGAGGGATCACCGCGTAAGCCCTTATAGTCTGGCAAGAGGGCGGGTTTAAAACCAAAACGCTCTTTAACCGCCGACTCATTATATAAAATAGTATCGTTAATACCCTTTTTTAAAGTATAAACTACTACCTTATCACCGAGGACTAATTGGAGAGTATCCATATCACCCGAGGCAATAACCACTCTCAGATTAGAGTTATCCTTAGTTTGCTCAACAATTGTGCCAATAATATCGTCGGCCTCAAACGCTGGATAATCATAAATAGGGATATGGAAGGCGGCAAAGATCTCTCGCGAGCGCTCCATTTGAGCCACTAATTCATCATCAGTTTTAGCGCGCGTCCCTTTATACTCTTTATAAACCTGCTTTCTAAAGGTCTCCTCGGCGCGATCGTAACAAGCGGCCATATAATCGGGCTTAAGCTCGTTAATAATCTTCATCAACATGGTGGCTAAACCATACAAACCGCCGGAGGGCTGACCAGTGCTGGTGGCAAAGTCGGGCATAGCATGATACGCCCGATGCAAAATGGCATGGGCATCAAATAAAACGAGAGTTTTAATGTTTTGATTATTTTTAGTGGTGCTCTTCATAAATAATGTGGCGAGTATGATCGTCAATAAACTCAAAATCAAAATAAATCGTCTCGGGTGGTAATAACTCCTCTACCCGCTCGGGCCACTCCACTACAATTAAATTACCAGGGTCGGCCAATAAATCATCAAAGCCTAAGTGAGCAAGCTCGGCCGGCGACTCTAAACGGTACGCATCAATGTGGACCAAGTGATGGAAGGGGGCATTGGGCGCTAATTGATACACCTTCTCAATAATAAAAGTGGGACTGGTAACCATATCTGTGACCCCCAATACTTTGGCTAAACTTTGAGTAAAGGTAGTTTTACCAGCACCGAGATCACCTCGGAGGCCCAAAACTCGCGCCCGGG
>CAZIEN010000011.1:0-12273 GCA_964538315.1 uncultured Candidatus Saccharibacteria bacterium | reverse complement strand
GAGAGCGGCGGCCATCGGCTCCTCAATAATGTGGACCTCGCGCGCGCCGGCGTTCCGCACGGCGTCGCGCACGGCTCGGCGCTCTACATTAGTAATACCCGAGGGCACGCCCACTACCACCCGGGGGCGAAAATATTTTTTATTAGACTGGCCAATAGCCTTACGCATAAAATAAGCCAACATCTCCTCGGCCACCTCAAAGTTGGAGATTACCCCAGCGTTAAGTGGTCGCACTGCCTCAATATGGGCCGGCGTCCGACCAATCATAGAGCTAGCATCCGTGCCCACGGCCACTACTCGACCCGTCTTTTGATTAACCGCCACAATCGAGGGCTCAATCATTAAAATACCTTGGCCCTTAATATAAATAAGGGTGGTGGAGGTACCCAAATCAACCCCGATGTCGCTACTAAAAGCGCCCCACCAGTTTTTTAATCCTTTAAACCAGGTTGTAATTTTAGACCAGTTCATACAGTTCTTCCCGTGTTACAGTCTTAGTCTCTCCGGTAAGAATATTAACCACCTCCAACTGGCCGGCCTCGCGATTACGCTTACTCACAATCACGCGCAAGGGTAGGCCCAGTAAATCGGCGTCGGCCAACTTCTCCCCCGTTGATAACTGCCGATCATCAAATAAAACCTCCACGCCACGCTCCATTAATTCATGATAAATTTCCTCAGCCTCGGCTCGCGTTAACTCATCCTCATCTGATAAACGCACCAAGTGGACGGCAAAAGGCGCGATCTCTTTGGGCCAAACCAAACCAGTGTCTTTAGCCATCGCCTCTACCACTGTGCCCATCACCCGCTCGGGGCCAATACCATAACTACCCATGACCACCTCATGCTTTTTACCCGCCTCGTCCAAATAATACAAATCTAGCGGTGCGGAAAAACGCGTCCCCAATTTAAAAATGTTACCCACCTCAATAGCCTTGCCCTCGGTTAAATCGGCCCTAGTTAAACCAATCTCGGCCAAGGCTTCATCGGTATAAACCTCCTTATTAACGGCAATCTTCTTCTCCTCGTTATAATAAATAATATCCTCCCCAGCCTCACACAAAGTTTGGAACTCGTGACTAAACTGACTAAACGAGCCGCCGGAGGCAAAAGTGGTAAAGGTTAAATGGCCTAAACCCACGCGCTCAAAAATACGCAAGTAAGCCGCCTTAACCTGCTCATAAAAATTATTTAAGTCGGCCTCATCTTTATGGAAGGAGTAAAGATCCTTCATTAAAAACTCCCGGCCCCGCAAGATACCGCTCTTGGCCCGCGTCTCATTCCTAAATTTGCGACCAATTTGATAAAAGTAAGCGGGTAAATCACGATAGGATTGGATGTGATCTTTAGCCAAACGGGTAATTGGCTCCTCGTTGGTAAAGTTAAGACCCAACTCGGTGTCATTTTTTAACCTCGTTTTAAACCACACATCTACGGCCTCATCACTCCAGCGATCGGTCTTTTGCCACACCTCGGGATCTTGGAGATTGGAGAGTAAAACCTCTTGACCACCCAAAGCATTCATCTCCTCGCGGATGATCTTATTAATCTTCTCCACTACGCGCAAACCAAGCGGTAAGTAAGAATAGACGCCGGCCAACTCTTTATAAACAAAACCAGCCCGGGTTAGGAGGCGAGCATTTTTAGCCACCTCATCTTTGGGATCCTCGCGTCTAGTTTTAGTAAATAAGGCCGTCTGTCGCATGTCCCTCTATTTTAAGCCATAAGCCAGTCTTGGTCAAAGTTATATTGACATTTTGTATTTAAAATGATAGTAATTTAAACGGCAAAAATGAACTTTAACACCAGCCTAGCTGGAGGAGACCTAAAATGTACATAACATACCTGATCCTACATTTAATTGGTTTTTTATCATTCCTGTATGTCTTGCCCTCAAGTTTGGAAGATTTATCATGGTTCAAAAAAGTATGTATCGTAATAGTGGTTATTTGTTATATGGGAAATTTCTTTTTAGCAGGAGATATTGATACGCAAGCCCGAATGGCGAAGCGGGGGTATTTATCCCCTGTTAGCGTTATGGAGATTGGGAAAAGTTACGACCTATTGACCAGTGGAGAGTTGGAGACTAAAAATAACAAGACCACCTACTGGCTAATTATTAAGGATGATAGCCAGCAATTCCACGCCTTAACATCAACAGAAAAGCCGCCAACCTCAAGCATGGTGGTGATTAGCAAGGATAGTGAAGATTATCACCTCCTCTCCTACCAAAAAGAGGTAGTGGAACAAGTCGAAGAAAAGCCTGTAAAATAAGTGCCAAAAAATGACGAGATCAGGCCCGCGCCAACCACGCGGGTTTTTTATTGACACAATGGTTATATTATTTTAATTTATGGATAGAAGAGGAGGAGGATATATGCACAAAATAGAAGTGACGGTATATTCATACCGGTTAAGAATTACCAAAGTGTGGCACGATGAGGTAGGACCAGACATACCAGAAGGAGCTGTAGTGATAACTCAGATCTCAAAATCAGTCAGACCTGAAGACGATCTTTGTGAGATCATTAAGGAGATTAATCAAGAAATTAAGGATACTCTCACAACAAGAGGTTTGGGGCAATAAATCACCGCAATATTGCCTATCCCCGCCAATGTAAAACCATTGGCTTTTTTATTTAAAACAAGCGGGTGAGGTCGGCGTAGGTAATAACGATCATCAGGAGGACAATTAGGCCGAGGCCGATAAGGTTGTAGTAGGTGGTAAATTTAACGGGGAGCGAGCGGCGAGAGATCCCCTCCACCACTAAAATAAGTAAGCGACCACCATCAAGGGCGGGCAGGGGGATTAAATTAAAAACGGCCAAGTTAATGGAGATAAAAGCCATAAAGGAGAGCAAGTAGCTAAAACCAAAGTCACTGGCCTCCCCCACTAAACCAGCCAAGCCCACCGGCCCCACAAAAGCGGTGAGCAAGTTTTTTTGCCCCGCCACCGCCTCCTGTAAAATTTGGCCCAAGCCAAAGATTGTCGCTTTAATAATCCGGCCAGTAAATAAGAGGCCCTCGCCAAGAGCAGTTAGGGGTGGTAATTTTACCAAACCTAAAACCTCCATCGAGACACCAAGGGCTGGCTCACCGGGGACTAATAAACCTACTACTGGTTTAACGGTGATGATCTTGGTCTCAGTTTGATTTTTAGCCCGATAATTAAGCGTGAGGTCACCGGCCGTAGTATTTTTAATAAAATTAATCGCTTGCTCGGTGGTCGGCGTTTTTAAACTGCCAGATTGATTAGTTAATTGTAAGATCACATCCCCGGGCTTTAAGCCGGCCGAGGCGGCCGGCGATCCAGCCTTAACCGCGGTAACAGTTAGAGCCGCCTGTTCCACGGCGGCCCCGGCTGGCGCTGTGTCTACGCTGGCCGGTAACCCCAACCACAGCGCCGCCGAGAGTAAGGCCCAGGCTAAAACAATATTAGCTAGCACTCCTGCCGCCATCACCGCCGCTTGTTTAAAACGATTTTGCGCGGCTAAGCTACGCGGATTAGCTACCTCTCCACCATCCTCACCCAACATTTTTACAAAGCCACCAAACGGTATCAGGTTAAGAGAGTAAATAGTCTCGCCTTTTTTAAATTTAAATACTCGCGGCGGGAAGCCAAGACCAAACTCCTCCACTGCTACCCCACTCCACTTGGCCACAGCAAAGTGCCCCAACTCGTGGACAAAAATTAAAATCGCTAAGACTAATAAAAATAAAATAACTGTCATCTTTTATGAGCGCAACTCTACCTCCTTCTTCTCGGCTAACTGGGCAAACTTGTCATTCCACTCATCCACTAACTTTTGCAACTCCTCCCGCCCGCGGAACTTCTCATCCTCGGGAAGATTATTAATCTCGCCGAGCATCTTCTCGCGCTCTTTACGCAAAGACACACGAGCCTCCTCCATCTTCTCTTTTACCAATTTTATAAATTGCTCGCGGCGCTCGCCCGTTAACTCGGGGAAGATGACGCGCAAGCCCTCACCATCAGCCACTACCGAGAGGCCCAAGTTAGCCGCCATCACCCCACTCTCTAAGGCTTTGGTTTGATTTTTATCCCATGGCACCACCCGTAAAGTGCGAGCATCCTCCAAGTTAATGTTGGCCACATGTTTAACCGGCACCTTAGAGCCATAAGACTCTATCTGCACCGCGTCTAAGATAGCCGGGGTAGCGCGGCCCGTCCGGATATTGCCATACTCCTTGGTTAGCCAATCACCAACCTCGGCGGCACGCTGTTTAAAATTTGATAAGTCGTAACTCATGAGGCGATTATATCATAGCCGCGGCCAGATTAAAGCTAAATATTCTAATAAATTTTTAGGTGAGCGAGCCGACAATTTATGAGTCACTAAGCGCCGGATTAAATTTAAATCCTCCCCTAAGGCCAAGGTCTCTGGTGTTGATTTACTAGTTAAGCTCGAGGCCAGCTCCTGCTCGGCCACGGCAAGCGCCGGCCAAACCAAGCTCTCAATAGACTCATCCCCCGCCTCCGTGCGCGCCACCTCCTTAGCCACCAAGTTAAGACGCTCGGCTGGTGAGCCCGCCAATAATTTACTGCCCGCTCGCTCCACCTCACTATTAACCAACCACACTCGTGATAAAATCGTGGCCGGTAAAGTTAACGGTCGAGGACAAACTAAAATAAAAATTACGCCTCGTGGCGGCTCCTCCAACATTTTAAGCAAGGCTTGCTCGGCCTCGGTTAAAATATTATGGAAGCCAACTAAGATAAATCGCTCGCCACCCAACACCGGCGCACTTAAATGCTCTTTAAGTACCCTGGCGTCATCAATTTTAAAATGTGGTGCCAGCCACTCATAAATCTCGGCTGGATCAATATTTAAACTTGTCCGTAAAAAATCCCGGGCTAAAGATAAAGTCTCCTCTGGCTCCCCGGCTACCAAAAAAGCGTGATGTTTAGCTCCTCCTTCTGGTTTAAAAAGTTCGCCCCAATTAATCATTTAAAATCTACTGCTTAGTAATAATGCTCTTTTTATAAGTATCTAAGTGCTCAAGAGCTACACCGGTGCCCTTAACCACACAATATAAAGCCTCGTTAGCGAGAACCGCCTTAACCCCTGTGCGACGGAAAACAAGCTCTGGTAAGTTACGCAATTGAGACGAGCCACCAGTCATAGTAATACCGCGATCAATAATATCAGCCGCCAACTCGGGTGGCGTCTCTTGGAAGACGGCTTTAATGGCTTTAATAATCTCGCGGAGCTCGTTATCAATGGCGCGCACAATCTCATTGGTCTTAATCTCCGCCGAGCGTGGGAGCCCGGTTAAAAAGTCGCGGCCTTTAATAATGAAGGAGAGCTCATCCTCAATTGGCACTGCCGAGCCAATGGCAATTTTAACCTCCTCGGCCATTTTATCGCCGATGGCTAAGTTAAAAGTTTTTTTAATATAATCGGCAATCGCTTGATCCACTTTATTACCAGCAAATTTAACCGAGGTGGAGGAAACAATACCACCTAAAGAAATTACCGCCACGTCCGTAGTGCCACCACCAATATCTACCACCATGTGTCCCCGCGGCTCATAAATGGGAATGCCCGCACCAATGGCGGCTAAAATTGGCTCTTTAACCACATAAGCATTTTTGGCACCGGCCTTCATGGCCGCCTCAATAACCGCTCGCCGCTCGGTGGAGGTTACACCGGCTGGCACCGAGATCATGACATCGGGTTTAATAAAATTCCATTTACCCAACGACTTTTTAATATAATAACGGAGCATGGCCTCGGTTACTCGATAATCGGCAATGACCCCATCCTTCATTGGACGATAAGCAATAATATTATCGGGTGTTTTACCCACCATCTCCTTAGCCTCAGAGCCCACTGCCACTACTCGGTTATCAAACTCGGAGACAGCTACTACCGAGGGCTCGTTTAAAACGATCCCTTTGCCGGGTAAAAAGACGAGGGTATTGGCCGTACCCAGGTCAATCCCCAGCCGCCGATTAAAGATATTATTAAAAAACGCCATAATGGTAGGCCCATTATGGCGAATTACTCCCTCCCTGGCAAATTATGGTTTAGACCACAATTAAATCTTTTTTGAGGACGCCAGTTTTGAGGGTTTGAGGGGCGGAGCGATAAATTTGCTTGTACGAGGCGTCGGGCAATTTTTCATCAACGGTAAAGTAATACTCACCTGGCCGGACCAAGAGATAAAAGCGGCCCAACTCATCAGTAATCACCTTTTTAACTTCTTGATCCAAACCGGGTAGGAAAACGTGGATAATCGAGTACGAGAGTGGTTCACCACTGGCTCGCTTAAGTGAGAGTACAGGGTAGCGATATTGCCACCACCTCTGGGCCCCAAAAATAATTAAATAAACGGCCAAAATAATAAAGTCTAAATTAGTTGGCGAGGCCAAGGCATGATACAGCGCCACCGTCGCACCCGAGAGATATATAGTATTAAAAACCGCGCCCCTAAATAATTCTCGTCGATAATGCCGCTTAAAAAATTGACCCTTCCCCTTCACAAACTCGTTCCAGTCAAAGCCGACCGGGTCAAGCGGGATATCCTTAGTAATCACCTCCCCCGCGCCCGTGGTGGTAAATGACTCGCCAAAATATAAATTGTGATACAACTCATCAGCTGTTTTACCAGCCAAAAGTTGCGAGGGGAATTTATAATGAGTTTTACCCGCTTTAAGAGTGTAGCTCCCCGCCGGAAGGAAGAAGCCGTATCGACCCTCGATATCAGTAATCGCACTGGTTACCTCTTTATTGCCTAACATGACATTAACCAACGCGGGGTCAATGGGTCTTTTAGTAATGGCATCATACACCGTGCCCCAGGCCTCGCGTTTTTTACGTAAACCAAGTGCGCCCATTAAGGCGGCTACGCCGCGGAGGAAGATTAAATAAATATCGAGTAGTGACTGAGCTTGAGTAGTCATTAAGAGGAGTTGAGTTGCCCCCAAAGCCAAACCCGCCCCCAACACTAACTTACTACTAGCTCGGCCAACCACCGTCATTGGCACTTGCCCAACTCCTGAGACCACTAATGAGCCAGTGGTCCGACTAATACGCTGATCTTTATAATTTATAATGTGTAAAGTAAATTTATATACTCCACCGGCACCTAGCGGCGAGAGCGTAGCCGTATAACCCGTGCCCTCATTATTTAACCGCAGGAGGAAAGTAAAGGAGCGAGTGGGAGTCCCAGGGGCGAACAAAGTAAGACCAATGGTCTTCAGCACGGGCGGTGTTAACTCACGAGGTAAAAAGACGGTTAACGGTTTAGAGCCATCAATTTTAGCACTCCCCCCAGGACCAACAATTTGACTTGCCTCTCCAGGTTGCAACAAGGTCAAACCAATTAAAGGTAGACTGGTATCAATAGCACTAGGGAAAGAGTCAAAAACATCCCCCGGTGGGGTCACCTCTCCGGGCGGAATAATCTCCTCAGGTGGTGTACCACCAGTAGTTAAAATAGCCGAGGCAATAGAGCCCGAGGAATACTCACCGCCCGTACTCCTCACAAAGGCCGCGTAAAAATAAGTTACCCCCCTTGTCACATTAGTATCAACAAAACTTTGGCCGGTACCCTCATAAATTAATTGTCCATCATTAGGACCAGCTGGCATGGCTCCGCTTAAACGCACAATCCGCACCGCTGCTAAATCAGGATAAACCGGATTAACCCAAGTTAGATTAATGTTACCAGCATTATTATTGGGTATGGCTTGAAAGTTAAGAACATTAGGTACGGTAGTAAGATCCGGATTAGAGGTATTACCAAAGTCCACACTATAAGCACTGTTAGCATCGGCAATATCTACTTGGTAACCATAAGTACCATTACTACACAAAAAGCGATCCCCTGCCCGCCAAGAGGAGCCACCAGCCGCTGTGGGATCAGTTTGCGACCAATTGTTACTATCTACAGGTAAGTCTTCACACACCTCATAACTACCATCTTGCAAGTTAGTAAACTCAAAGATACCGGTCACTGCCATAGTATTAAGGGTAGTTAGTAAGCGGCCATTTTGATATAACGAGACCGGCCAATTACTTAAACTTGGTTCACTATTACGATGACCGTTGGCATCCAAATCATGGTAAACCCAACCCGAGATGAGTCCGTAAGTAGGAGTACCGCCACCCGTGCCAGTATTAGAGGCGGTGACAGTTAAATCAATATTTAAATTATCAGTCGCCGTTAGAGCTAGGGTTCTTATTGGTATTAAAATTACCAAACTCAAAAATATGCTGACTAAAAAAATTTTCTTAATGTGATGGGTTAGCATATTTATAAGGTGGTAGCGGTCACAGTGACAGCGGCACTGTAAGTGCCGCTCCCTTGGGTTTTATTACTGCCCACCGCGGCGCGGAAGCGCACGGTGGTAATAGTGCCACTTAAACTAGCACTAGCCGAGGTGGCAATAGTTTTGGCCGAGGTGGAGAGTCCATCCCAACAAGCACTAGTGGTATTAGATGAACCAGTGGCACAAGTACTACCATTATCTAAAAAGCGACTCGTGACATCACTCCCCTCCGGCGTAAAGGCAAAAACTGATTGATTAGCTCCCACATTAAAAGTGAAGTCTGGATTACTAGTGGCCGGCGTATAATCGGCAAAACTATCGCCCGTCGCGGCCAAGGCCGGACTCGCCGCGGCCGCAATGGTTAAGCTATAACCCGCGGCATTATTAGTAGTAACCGTCCAACTGGCCGTGCCATCGGCCGAGGCGTTGGTCCCCTGGGGGATAGCTGGCGACAAGGTTACATCAGACGGTGCCGAGATAGTTAAGGTGGTAGCACCCGATCCCGACATTTGTTGATAACCAGCTGAGAGGCGATAATTAGTAGAGCTAATAATCCCTGTACCCGACTCACCTAAAGTTGACTCTGTTTTATAATTAGTAGAGGTCCCTAAACCACCGCCAAAGTTGATACTATCTACCTCAATCCGATAATTCGTACTTGAAGCGACATAAGCATAAGCGGCCGGAGCCACGCTTAAACCTAAGAGAATTAAGCTAATTAATTTTTTACTCATACTTTATTTAAGTGGCGGCGCTTTAATTTTATCACTAGCCACCAAGTGAGCCCAGTTAAAATTAAGATAATCACTAACAAGATAAAACTAAAACTTCTCCCGCAAGTAATTAAATTGCCGCCTTGTTCATCAATAACATTATTATAACCCCGATTTAATTTAAGGGTGGTTTTATACCAACCACAAAAGGTCCCGGCCGGCGCTTTAATCTCAAACAAGCGAGTACTCCCCGGTAAAACAAAGTTGGGTGGCACAATAATAGAGCGAGTAAAGCCCCAAGCTAAGCGTGGTTTAAGCTCAATCCCACCATAAGGATTTAAATAAGTATTGCCCTCATTTTGGAAGGAAAATTGGAAGTTAAGTTGTTTGGGCCAAAATTGCCACACGCCACCAATGGGACCAAAGTTGAGTAAATGACCAGCGGCCGCCACTGGCCCGTCTACCTTCACAAACCAGAGAGAAGAGAGTCTAGCCGTAACTTTAGTCACACTTTTACTCTCCGGAGTTACGGCCACCGTTAGAGCGCCGAAGTAACCGCCCGGCGGCGTAGTTGCTGGCACATCAATAGCCACCGGCACCACTCTACTCTCACCATCTCTTAAGGTAAAAGTTTTGACTGGTAAGGTCAAAAAACGCTGTAAAGAGTAGGGACTAGCTGTTTGGGTTAAAAATTTTACCGTCTCACCTGGCACCTCACTGCCAGCCACTGATTCTAAATTAAGGGTAAAACTAGCTTCTCGACCTAAATTATTAACAACGGTTAAATTTTTTATTGTGGCGGCTCCTGGAGCCAAACTTACCTCCTCCTTACCAGGAGTTAGACTAAAAGTACCCGCCGCTCCGGCAAGCGTAGGATAAATAAAGATGGCACTGGCAACTATTGCTAGGGCCAGTTTATTAACACGATTAAATAACATAATTACTGTTTAATAGGTGCCAACAAGAAAAGATAATTACTACTATCCCCAGTGGTAAAATTGGGGGTAATAACCCCAGATTGTTTAGTCTCATCTAACTGCACCTTAACCGGATCGGAGAACATATTAGCAATCCGCGCCTTAACGGCAGCATCAGACTCGGCCGAGCCAGTACTAGGCACCACCACCATCCCCTGCCGAGTTTTAACTGGTACGCCTTGATCGTTAAAAGCTTTAATTAAACTTTTAACATCTTGTTTAATCTCTTTAACATCTGTTTTAACTTCTTGATCGACTTGAACATTAGGAGCCGAGGTAGTCGTAAAACCATGGACAAAGTCTTGCCACGATTTTACCACTCCCTGCCACCAACCAATTACTTTGGTCTTGGTCCATTGCCAAGCACTAATAGAATTGGTGGTTAATTTATTTAAACCATCATTAACCTGCGAGACAGTAGCCACCGACTCTTGCCAACCATGGGTAGCTGAAGTTTTAACTGGTAAGAAGAAGCCGTCTACCGCTAACTCAATCCGATCTGACAAGAAACCTACACCCGACAATAAATTATCGTAAATATCACCAAAGGATTGATTGAAAGAATTAAAAATATTAATAACCGAAGTTTTAACTTTAAGATAAATCTCCACCACTCCCTGTTTAAATGAATTTAAACTTTGGAGGAAAGTGCTAGCCACATTGTCGCCCGTGGCAGCTGTGGCTGCAGCCAATTTATTAGCCCGCTCGGGCCAGGCAAAAATTTGGCTAGTTAAATTACTACTTACTTGCAATACTGAAGATAAAATATTGTTTTGCGACAGTTTAGATAAGACAGAAATCTCGTTAGCTTTTTGCCAGGTCTCATCGCCTAAAGTTAGCCCAACGGCCCCCAAATACTCATAGCCCGGGGTTAAATTAGTCGCTAAACCTGATTGCCAAGTGGTGGTAATAAACAAAGCCATAAACACTCCCGTTAAAGGGAGGAGGAGTTTGGAACTAATTACCAGGGGGAGGAGTTTAGATTGATGAGTGGCCAGCAAGGCCTCACCGGCGACCTTTTGCAAAGTGTCAGTTTTAGACTTAGCCTTCTCGACTGCTTGGCCGAAGAGAGTCTCGTCCCAAACATCAGAAGAACCGCGCCCGGTTGTAGATTGTCCAGTCAGCGCCATTTGTTAAAAAGTATACAATAAAACCACCCTCTCTCCTAGGTGGATAACCATTAAAACCGGGGTATACTTGGAGCAACTTTAAGCCTTATGAAAATTTTAACCGTCATCCCCATTACTAAAGGCTTTTTTGGCGAAACCTTAACTTATTTTTGTAAGGAGGAGGTCGCTGCTGGGGCTTTAGTCCAAGTACCCATCCGTAACAAACCAGTAGAGGCCTTGGTAGTGAAGAGTCAGCCTATCAACGAGGTTAAAACCGCACTGCGCCAATCCGACTTTGCGATTAAAAAAATTATTAAAGTTATTGCCCCCAGCGCCTTTACCTCCGCCTTTTTAACCGCGGCCAATGAGACGGCCGATTACTTTGCCACTAATTTAGGGGCGATTATAAAAAGTTTTACCCCCCAAATTATTTTAGACTCGGGTCTTAATTTTAAAACCAATTCCTCTTTAGAGACAGCCACATCTAAAGAAAAATCGCCGGAAAAATTAAAGATTGAATACTTTGTGCTCCAAGCTCCCGATGACGAGCGGGTTGGCTTTTATAAAAGTTTGATCCGTGAAGCCTTTGCTAAAAAAACCTCCGTTTTATGTTTACTCCCCACTGCCGCCGATATTGAGAAGATTTTACCCGAATTAAGTAAGGGTATAGCCGCTTACACTATTATCCTCCACAGTCAGTTAAGTAAAAAAGAGTTGCTGGATAGTTGGCGCGAGGTTTTAGAGCGAGATCACCCAGTTTTAGTTGTGGCGACTCCAGTATTTTTATCTTTACCCCGCTCGGATGTAAAAACAATTATTCTAGATCGTGAAAGTAGTAGTGCTTATAAAGCTACGGCTCGACCCTTTGCCGATGCTCGCGTGTTGGCGCCGATTATGGCCAAAGCCAGTGGTGCCAAATTAGTTTTAGGCGACTTAGCCTTGCGGGCCGAAACCATTTTTAAATTAGAGAAAGGTGAGCTCCAACCCATTGCCCCAGTAAAATATCGCTCGGTTACCGACTTAAAACAAGAGATTATTGATTTAAGCACTGATCAAAAAGAGGGTGGCGAGTGGCCCGTAGTGTCACAGACTATGCTTAACTTGTTAGCCGAGCAAATTACCGCCCATAAAAAAAGTTTTATTTTAGTTGGCCGGCGAGGTCTCTCGCCGGCCACTGT
>CAZIEN010000010.1:3124-12893 GCA_964538315.1 uncultured Candidatus Saccharibacteria bacterium | reverse complement strand
GCCCAAGACCTACGCCGTTTGCGAACCAAATAATCAATAAAGATGTTCTAACCACAAAAACCCCGTCCTTCAACTGCGCTCAGGACGGGGTTTTTGCTATAATAGGGCGATGAAGAAGATTATCGTTGCTAATTGGAAGATGAATCCCCAGACCCCGCGCGAGGCCAAGGCCCTCGCGCTTAAGACTAAAGCTTTAACCACTAAGTTAGAGCAGGTCAGCGTTATTATTTGTCCACCGGCGCTTTACCTACCACTTTTTACTACCGCTCGGGCTAGTCGGCAGTTGTGGTGGGGGAGCCAAGACGTCTCTTTAGAGGCGGGTGAGGGCGCTTTTACGGGTGAGATCTCGGCGGCGATGCTCGCTTATTGTGGGGCCCAATTTACCATTAGTGGTCACTCCGAGCGCCGGGCCCGGGGTGAGACCGATGAGGTAGTTAATAAAAAGGTTAAGTTGGCTCTCTCGGCGCGGTTAAAACCGATTATTTGTGTGGGTGAGAGCAAGCGTGACGAGCAGGGTCATTACTTGGAGCCGCTGCGCGAGCAAATTAAAAAGGCCTTAACCGGTTTAGATAAATTAAGTCTTAAAAAAATTATTTTTGCCTACGAGCCAGTCTGGGCCGTGGGTAAAAAAGCGATGAATGCTGACACTCCGGCCGAGTTCCAACATCACGCGATTTTTATCCGTAAAACTTTAAGTGACTTATTTGATAAAAAGTTGGCCATGCAGGTGCCGGTGCTTTATGGTGGCTCGGTTAATAGTGATAATGCTGAAGGGTTTTTAAAAGAGGGCGGAGCCGATGGTCTCTTGGTGGGCCGAGCATCATTAAAACCCGAGGAGTTTAAAAAAATCTTATATGTTGCCGACCATTAAAAAACTTAGTGATTTAAAGCCAGAAGAATTAAAAGATAAAACTGTTTGGTTGCGGGTAGACTTTAATGTGGCCATTGTTAATGGTGTAGTTACCGAGGGTTACAGAATAGATCGGAGTTTAGAGACAATTAATTTTTTAAAAAATAATGGCGCCAAAATTATTTTAGCCACGCACTTGGGTGAGGGCACAGCTAGTTTGGAGCCGGTAGTTGAGTATTTAAAAACTAAAATTAGTTTAGACGGTATTACCATCTTACCTAACTTGCGCTCTAACCCTGGTGAGGAGAGTAATAGCGATGAGTTAGCTCACGAGTGGGCGGCGAGCGCCGATATTTATGTTAACGAGGCCTTTGCCGCCTCACATCGCGAGCATGCCTCCATTGTAGGCTTACCTAAACTTTTACCGAGCTATGCTGGCTTTAACTTTGTGGCCGAGGTAGAGAATTTATCTAAATGTTTTACGCCCACTCACCCAGCACTTTTAATAGTGGGTGGGGCTAAGTTGGAGAGTAAACAATCAGTGATTGATAAATTTAAACCACTAGTTGATAAAATTTTAATTGGTGGGAAGTTGGTTTATGAATTTTTAAATAATACTGATGAGCAAATTGTAATGTCTAAAGAGTTGGTGAGAGTAGAAGATAAAATTTTAGATATTATTATTACCGACGAGATTAAAGAGTTGGTTAAAAATGCTAAGCGCATTATTTGGGCCGGGCCCATGGGTATGTATGATGCTGGCTATGCTAAAGGCACCCTCGATTTGGCAGAAGCGGTGGCTCAAAGTGAGGCCGAGAGTATTGTGGGTGGCGGCGACACTATTGCTGCAATACCGGCTGCAACCCTCTCTCAATTTACCTTTGTTTCTACTGGGGGTGGAGCCATGCTCCAATTTTTAGCCACTGGCACTTTGCCTGGCGTGGAGGCCTTAAAGGGCTAACTTAATTTGCTCGCCAATCGTTTTTAATTCTTCAATTGTCACCTCTTTACCGTGCCAATGCTCAAACCCGTCGCCTATAAAGCGGGGGATGATGTGGAAGTGAGAGTGCATTATAAGTTGGCCGGCCGCTCCCTCATTATTCATTCCGATGTTTATACCATCAGCCCCAGTGGCGGCTTTAACCGCTTTAGCTAAGGTTTGTAACCTTGGGCCAACTTGGCTTAGTAACTCCTCGCTCATATCTAACAGATTAGTGGAGTGAGTTTTAGGGATTAATAATAAGTGGCCCAGGTTAATGGGCTTAATATCCACAATGGCCATAAAACTCTCATCCTCCCACACCTTCTCAGCCGGTATCTCCCCGGCGACAATTTTACAAAATAGACAATCCTTATCCATCTGTGTATTATAGCAAATGCCAGTTCTTTGGAGGTAAATGTGCCGGCGCCCGGGATGTTAAGAGGCGCGACGAGAGATTGTTAAGTCGTTGGCTGACCCCTCTGTTGTCTGAAGGAAGCATGTTTCCCTGGGATTCTGTAGGACAACGTTTGGTTGAATTGTCTCACAATCTATCAACTCAAGCGAGACATCAATGTGGCGGTCGCTTTGCTAGAACTTCTATATTTGAGATGGGGGTGAAGGCGGTGGTTGTCGGCATTGGCCATAAGTCTGGAACGAATCAGATCCATCCCTACAAAGAACTGGCTCCGTTTCTATTTTCACCTCGTCTTCGGATGAGGTTTTCTTTTGTCTGCTATAATCTAGGGTCTATGACCTGGCGAGAGCGGGAGGAGAAAAGATTAGTCACCGATAAACTGGTAACTCTTGATTACAACACCGGAGTCCATGACCCCTTTTTGCTTAAAGATATGGACAAGGCGGTTAAGCGTATTCTTAAAGCGATTAAAAAAGAGGAGAAGATTTTAATTTTTGGTGATTATGATGCCGATGGGGTGCCAGCCACGGCCTTGCTCTCTACAGTTTTTAACTGGATTGGCGGAGTAGATTACAGTATTTATATCCCAGACCGTCATAACGAGGCTTTTGGTTTATCGAGTGGAGCGATCAAAAAATTTGCTGATCAAAAGGTCAAGCTGTTAATTACCGTGGATTGCGGTATTACTGATGAGGAGGAGGTTAAACTCGCTAATGATTTAGGGATTAATGTAATTATTACTGATCATCACTTAGCGCCAGAAGTATTGCCCCCGGCACTCGCCGTGGTAGATCCTAAAAGATTGGATTGCAATTATCCGTATAAAAATTTGTGTGGTACGGGCGTGGCTTTTAAATTGGCTCAAGCTTTACTTAAGCAAGGTCAATTTGAGACTGTTAATAATGGCCGCGAGAAGTGGTTGCTTGATTTAGTTGCCATCGCCACCATTGCCGATATGGTGCCAATTACCGGTGAGAACCAAGTACTCGCCCACTACGGTTTAACCGTGTTACAAAAAACGCGTCGCCCTGGGCTCATTGCCCTGTGCCGGGAGATGAAGATTGATCCACGTTTTATTACCGAAGATGATATTGGCTTCTCGTTGGGGCCACGTCTCAACTCGGCTAGTCGGATGAGTCACGCCTCTGAAGCCTATGAGCTTTTAATGAGTAAGGATGAAGCGGTGGCGGCCAAGATTGCCGCCACTTTAGAGGGGCGCAATGTGGAGCGTCGCAGCTCGGTGGATATAATTTTAAAACAGGCGGAAGAGATTATTGGCGAGGATCAAAATAGTATTTTAGTCGTGGGGCATCCAGATTTTTCTCTCGGCGTTTTAGGACTCACGGCCTCGCGCTTAGTAGAGAAGTACAAGCGGCCAGTGTTTGTATGGAGTGTAAATGGGGTGGGGGAGGTTAAGGGATCGTGTCGCTCAGATGGCAGTGTAAATATAGTGGAGTTAATGAAGTCGGCCAATTTAATTGGTGATGAGCCGGTTTTTAGCGACTTTGGTGGTCATGTGATGGCGGGCGGCTTCTCTCTCCCCTTGGGTAAAGAGGGTGACTTAAGTGAGCGGTTAAATAAAGCTTTTATTACAGCCGAGCAACAAGCCGTGGAGCAAGAGATTGTGTATGACCACACTCTCACCTTAGATGAGGTGACTAACGAGACTTATAATTTTATCCGGCAGTTTGGGCCCTTTGGTGTAGAAAATGAGAAGCCTATCTTCTTATTTAAAGAGTTATTGGTGAGCGAGGTTAAGATGTTTGGTAATGGCGGGTTACACTTAGAGCTTAAATTTAAAAATACGGTGGGTAAAAGTACTCCAGCTATCGGTTTCTTTTTTAATAAAGATCTTACTTTTGCGCTGGGGGATAAAGTCTCCCTCCTCGCTTCAGTGGAGAGGTCTTACTTCCGCCGCTTCCCTGAGTTGCGCCTGCGCCTAGTGGACATTAAAAAAGTTTAGCGTTAAGCTAAAAGTAGAGAAAGGAGCTCTAAATGAAGCCTGAAGAGGAAGAAAAAAAAGAGACTGTTGATGAAGCCGTAGGTAACAAACCTACGGCTGATGAAAAACCCTTACCCCTGCTTTATAGGCCACCTTGGAGTCGTTTTCGTAACTACTCGTGGCCCAATAGACCAGCCGGTGGCTGGGGCGAAAAGTAGGGGGACTTTGTCCCACACGCTCACTGTTGCATTAAATGGTGAGCGTTTTTCTTTTTCCCTTCTGCGCGGTAAGATAAGTGTTAATGAAATATATTTTAAATACTGATGGGGGCTCACGGGGCAACCCAGGCGTAGCCGGCGCCGGCGCTGTTATTGCTGACGAGATGGGTAAAACTTTAGCCGAGGCTAATAAACCCTTAGGCACTATGCCCAACAACGAGGCCGAGTATCACGGTTTGCTCTTGGGTTTAGAACTAGCTAAAAAAACGCTGGGTAAAGATAAGCTTAAAAATTTAGAGTTAGAAGTGCGGATGGACAGTGAGCTGGCGATTAAACAATTAACCGGGGAGTATCAAGTTAAGGAGGAGCGTCTACAAAAACTCTTTATGCAGATTTGGAATATGCGGGTGGAAACATTTAAACACCTCACTTTTAAGCATATTCCCCGGGAGAAGAATAAACGGGCCGACGAGTTGGCCAATAAAGCAATGGATAATGGTAGTAAATCCGCGTTATTTTAATTTTTTAATTTTGGGTCTAGTGGCCGGAGTGTGGCTGGGCTCATTTATAGACTGGGGGTGGGGGTTAATTTTATTGCCGTTAGTAATTGGCTTAGGCTTATTATTTTTAAATAAAAATAAGTACGCGTTAGTCAGCGTTATTTGTTTGGGCCTCACTTTAGGCTTACTGCGGATTTATTTAACCCCGCAACCTAGCAGTGAGTTGGTGGAGCGAGTGGGGAGCCAGGTGGAGTTTAATGGCACCATTACCGATGAGCCCGACCGGCGTGATAATCAAACACGCTTAACAGTGCGGCCCGACGGCTTTACTGACCAAGTGTTGGTGGTGGCTGACCCATATGGCTCTTATCATTATGGCGACCGCTTTGCCTTCACTGGGACTTTAAATCGGCCCAAGGATTTTGAGACCGAGGCGGGTAAAATCTTTGCTTATAAAAAATATTTAGCCAAGGATAATATTTTTTGGGTTTTAGATCGACCGCAATTAACTGCCTTACCAGAGCCGGGCGGTAATTTAATTATTAAAGAGTTATTTAAAATTAAGACTAGTTTTGTTAATCGGTTAAATCAACTTTTACCCGAGCCCGAGAGCTCTTTAGCGGCCGGGCTCTTAGCGGGCGAGAAGCAGGCCTTGGGTAAGGAGTGGAGTGATCGCTTCCGCACTGTGGGTTTATCGCATATTATTGTTCTCTCTGGCTACAACCTCTCGGTGGTGGCCGAGAATATTTTACGCCTCGCCGGTTTAATCTTGAGTAAAAATTTAAGTTTACTGGCGGGCGCTTTAGGGATTATTACCTTTGGTTTAATGGTGGGTGGTGGGGCCACCGTTTTACGCGCCTCGATTATGGCTTTAATTGCGCTCTTGGCCCGGGCTACTGGCCGACAATATCAAGCGACCATCGCTCTTTTAGTGGCGGGCGCTTTAATGTTGATGTGGAATCCAAAAGTTTTAGTTTATGATCTTGGCTTCCAACTCTCCTTCCTCGCTACTCTGGGGGTTATTTATGGGCCGGTGTTATTGGCGCCTTATTTTTATCGTGTGCCAGAGCGCGGCGGCCTGCGTGAGACTTTACTCACTACTATCTCGGCGCAAATAATTGTTTTACCATGGATTTTATATAGCACTGGCAATTTATCACTCATTGCCTTGCCGGCTAATTTATTAGTCTTGCCAGTAATTCCACTTACCATGCTCTTTGGCTTCCTATCAGTTTTTATTGCTCCGCTCGCGTTTATTGGGCATTTGTTTTTAAAATATATTTTAGTGGTGGTAAAAATCTTCTCCTTATTACCTTTAGCCGCGGTGACGATAAAAACTTTTCCACTAATTTTAGTGTTTATTTGTTACGCTGGTATTTTTTACTTCGCTTATCGGCAGAATAAAATAACCCCGTCACTCGCGAGTGACGGGGCAAAGATCTCAACTGATTAGCGCATGATATACGCTTGTAACTTAGCCACACCTTGGTCGGCAATGCCTAACTTACGAGCGGCGGCAAATGAGATGTCTAAGTCGCGATGACGGACAAAGGGTCCGCGATCTTTGACTACAACCACTTGGCTTCTACCATTTTGGGGATTGGTCAATTTGACCTTTGTCCCAAAGGGTAAGTCCTTGTGAGCGGCTAGCTCAGGATTGTTGGCGTCAAAAATCTCGCCACTAGCCATCTGTTTACCATTGAAGTTGTCGCCCGGTCCGCCATAGTGGCTGGCCATCATGACAACCTCTTGCCCTTGGTCAGTTGCTATGTGATCGCTCATCCCCCTTGCTGGCGGACCAATTAAAGAGAGAGCAACCATAATCAAAGAACTCGTCAACCACTTCTCCTCGGTCTAAACAACTAAACACGGATTAGTCCCTTAGCCCGGACGACTTTTTAGCTAAAGCCGTAAACTTAAAATTAACTCCGCTTTTATTTTATAGCTATTTTATTATAATGTCAAGTGAGATGAGTGGAAAAATTAAAAATATTGTTGGTTGGCAAGGCTTACTTTTATTTAGTTTATTAATCGTGATGGGGTTTATTTGGTATTTAGTTATTTTTACTTCTACCTCTAAGTTAAAAGTGGGCTTTTTAGATATTGGGCAGGGGGACAGTATTTATATTGAGGCGCCTAATGGCAATCAAGTGTTAATTGATGGTGGGCCCAATAAAAGTGTGCTCCGCGCTTTGGGTGAGGTGATGCCTTGGGCGGATCACTCTTTAGACTTGGTGGTGGCCACTCATGTTGACGCTGATCATATTGGTGGCTTACCGGCCGTGCTTGGTCGTTATGAGGTAGCAGCGGTGTTAAGTAATGGTCAGGGCTCTAAAACGGCAATATATAAGAGTTGGCAAGAGGCGATTGCCACTGAAGTTAAAACCGGGGCCAAGAGTTTGTTGGCTAAACGCGGGGAGCGATTTATTTTAGATCGCTCTAACCAAATTTATTTAGACATCCTCTTCCCTTACTCGGTGCCAAGTGGTAAGGACACCAACGATGGCTCAATTGTGGCCAAGCTTACTTATGGCACCCAAGTCTTTATGTTAACTGGTGATGCCACCATTAAAGTAGAGCAACAATTATTACTAGCTAATGCTAATGAGCTTAAGGCCACCGTGCTTAAGGCTGGGCATCATGGGTCTAAGACCTCCTCTAGCGCACCCTTTGTGGCCGCGGTAGCTCCCACTTACGCTATTATCTCAGCGGGCGAGCATAATCGTTATGGCCATCCGCATCAAATTACTTTAGATACTCTAACTAAAGCTGGAGCTAAGATTTTACGCACTGATCAACTAGGGACCATTATTTGTTTAAGCACAATCTCTGTAACAACCTGTGATGGTAAAGCATTATAACTAGCGAGAGGGGTCGAAATAATATAAGCTAATTATTAGGGTGCCCCGCCCTGGGCTACGGGGCGGGGCTTTCCCCTATAAAATTAACCTTTTATGTCTGATGAACAACTTTTAGCCGCTTCTCTAACTCAACCCGCCTTGTTTAGCGAGCTAGTATCTCGCTATGAGCGTCCGTTTTTAAATAAAATTATCCGGATGTTGGGCGATAAGGATGAGGCCGAGGATATTGTGCAAGAGACTTTTGTGAAGATTTATATCCAAGGTAAGCGCTTTGAGAATCAGGGTGAGAACTCTTTTAGAGCTTGGTCTTACACCATTTTGGTCCGCACCGCTCTCTCTTATATCAGGAAGATGAAGCGCGAGCGCTTGTCCACCGTCCATTTAGATAATGAGTTAATTGAGGCTTTGGCCGATAAAACCAACGCCTTTGACTTGTATGCGCTTAAAGATGAGATCCTCTCGGTGCTCTCGCGTTTACCAGGAGCGGTGCGACGGATTTTAACCCTGCGCTTTTTAGAGGGTCTAACTTATGAGGAGATCGCCGTGGTGGAGGGGGTAAGTGAGGGGGCCGTGCGGACCAGACTCTCTCGGGCCCGCCGAGAGTTTGAGAAGGTGAAGGTTAAGTTAGATCATTTAGACAAGAGTCTAGAATCTTTAGAATCGTAAATTTTATATGCCCAACTTAAACCCTAATTTAAATAGTGAGGTTTTAACGCGAGTTCAAACCGTGTATCAACTCCGGCGCTTAAGTCGACCGGCGGTGGTTAAGAGTGTGGGCCTTTTGGCTTTAATCTCAGCTACCGCTTTGCAGGTGTCGGTGCTTAATGTCATTGCCAATAGTCCAAGCCCCGCTGATCCAAAGGCGATGTACTCCTTTGCCTATAGTGCTATTTATAATACTGGTTGGTTGGTGCGCTTAACCACTTTTGGTTTAATGTTTGTTTTGGGCTGGCTCTTGGGGGACGCGTGGCGCAATATTAAAATCTCACGCTTTGTGCCCACTTTACCCCGCTTCTCACTAAACTTGTTCCGGTTTTAAAAATTAAAAAATCCCCTCGTGTAGGGGATTTTTTAATTAGCTGATCTTGAGAGTGAGGTGCTTATTCTTCTTTAGGCAGTTGGTGCAGATTTTGATCCGGCCACCAGAGGGTAAAGAGGCCCATTGGAGATTGGGTTGCTTGCGGGTCTTGCCCGTGGGGTTAAACTTGGTGGCGCGGATCCGGTTGGAGTACTTGCCGGCCACAATGCTCCCCTTACTACAGATTGGACAGATTTTCATAATTTAGCTCCCAAATGCTATCATATAATCCTGATTATGCAAGTTGATGTCATTTTCTCAATCTTAGTCCTCATTATGTCGGTGGTAATCCACGAGGTGGCCCACGGCGCCGTGGCTGGGCTCCTAGGGGACCCAACCGCTCGTTTGGCTGGGCGGCTGACTCTTAATCCGCTTAAGCACCTAGACCTTTTTGGCTCGGTTATCTTGCCAGCGGGGATGGCACTCTTGGGTGGGCCAGTGTTTGGCTGGGCTAAGCCGGTGCCTTATAACCCGTATAATCTTAAGGTGGCTTGGGGTGAGGCCGCGGTGGCCGCGGCCGGCCCGACCTCTAACTTATTAATTGCCCTTTTGTTTAGTGCGCTCTTCCGACTAGGGCTGGTAAATAGTTGGTTTGGCGAGGGGGCGATCTCACTCGTTTTAAGTATTGTGTTTATTAACATTATCTTGGCGGTGTTTAACCTAATCCCGGTGCCACCTTTAGATGGCTCTAAGATCCTCTTTAATATTTTGCCTCACCGCTTGCGCTTTATTGAGACCTGGTTTAATCAATATCAAATCTTCTTTATTATCCTAGTTGTCTTCTTTGTGGGCGCAATTATCACCCCCATCGCCTCCTTCATCTTTACCCTCCTCACCGGCCTCGCCGGATAATTAAAATAAAAAGCCGCCAAACCCAGCTGGGTTTGGCGGCGACGAAAATTTGAGAGTCTGGGTTATTGACC
>CAZIEN010000010.1:0-3114 GCA_964538315.1 uncultured Candidatus Saccharibacteria bacterium | reverse complement strand
TCTCTCATCCTCTGTTCTGCTTCTTGAACCATTCTTAAGTTTTTGTTCACCTTCACACTGCTCGCGCGTCTAAAGAGGAGAACTGCTGCTGCGGAACCTGCATAAAGAGCTTCCTCAATGTTTCGAACTAGGCGATCGTTATTAACTGGGTGTTTTTTGTACCGGTCCAACTTTGTCCGGAGGGCAATCTCCTCCAGTTTGTTTAAACTCGCTTTCTCAAAATGGAGAAGGTAGTTGTTGAGAATATACAATTTGCCCAAGTCAGCCAACACTTCAATCATCCAGGGCTTGGCCTGATCGAGTTGGGCTTGGAAATTGTCACTTCCTCTACATTCCCACAAAAATCTGGCCAAATTAAGTAGGAAGGAGATCACAATTCTCTCGTCGCTGCTTGGTCCACGCCAACTGATCATAAGATTTGTGATCCGCCACGTGTCGTATTTTTCTTCCACGCGGAAGAAGTATTGGAGATCAGCTAGTAGCCCTTTCTTCACAATGTCTACCGCCCAGTCTTCATTTAATTTTTTACCCTCCTCGGGCAAGTGTTTTTTGAAGAAGTTTTGAGTAAGCTCTTTCATCGCCTTTTGAGCGATGCGTTGGCGTATTTCTGAGGGTTTGACGTAATACCTATTACCAAGTTCGTCTTGGCGATCAAAATACTCAACATCCGGTTTCCCGAACATGTTCTCGTTCCTGTCTTCTGGGGTCCAGAAAACGTCCTTATCACCACAATGTCCATCAGCCATGTTCAAGTAACAACGGATGAGGTCAGTGTTGGTGGCGGGGTGACGATTTTCATGACACGCCCAGGACTCGTGCATCTTAAAGCCAATGTGGAGATGGGCAATAAATTCATCCAAGTTCATCCGGCGGCCATACTTACCCAATTTTTCAAACCAGCCATCTAGGTTGTTTGCCAACCTAATGTTTTTAGTCAAATGCAGGAGGATCGATACCGGCTTCAATTCATTACTCATTGTCAAATACCTCGTCTGGGTTAGGCCCCGCACTCTGGCGGGACAAGTTTAGAGTCTGGCTTTAATCTACTCTCCCCACACCCCTCGTCAAGGTTGGTTGACTTTTAATATTTTATGTGATAGATATTGATTTAGGTAAGGTCGTCCAGATAAAAACATCTGGGCAAAATCAAGGAAGGAGATCTTTATGTCGAGCAAAGAAGAGTCAATCCGGGTTGCCATTAACCGCATCCTGGGAGGGCAAAAATTTGACCCCCGAGATGATGATAACCTTGATCTACAAGAGAGAAAACTTAACGAAAAAGTCGTCTTTACCCTTGAGGATCGGCTTTGT
Organism: uncultured Candidatus Saccharibacteria bacterium; assembly: GCA_964538315.1. GTDB lineage: Bacteria > Patescibacteriota > Minisyncoccia > Phycocordibacterales > XYD1-FULL-46-19 > JAGORB01. Next base: position 1,803 of record CAZIEN010000010.1, on the reverse strand, counting down.
AGGGAGTTCTTCTCTTTCTTCATCGCCGAGACGAGAAATATGGAGGCTGAACTTCAACGTCGCTCTGAAGCTTTAAATGACGAAAGCACGATCGGTGAGAGTAAGAAGATCGAGGAAGACTTGTATAAGGCCAAAAGACGGGTTCAGGTCTTGAGTGACATCTTTTGGGGGATGGTTAAAGAGTTGAACCAAGGGTTCGATATCTACCAGTATCCTAGTCTCGGTTTGCGGGCTGGTTGGCAGATTGTGGTGCCCGCTCCTCGAGGGCCATCGATTTTTGATCTTTTCAATCTGGGGCCGTTGGGACCGGGGTTTAACCCTGATCCGGAAGACAACGACTTTTAGATTGAATTGTTGTCTTTGGGCCCGCTCACACGAAGTGAGCGGGCCTTTTCTTTTGGTCTAATTTGCATAAAATCGCAATCTATATTAGAGTATTCGCGTTATGCCGACCATTAATCAGTTAGTTAAACGCCGCCGCCGCTCCTTGGTTAAAAAGTCCAAGTCGGTGGCTTTGGCCAAGAGTTTTAACGCACTTAAAAATGCGCCTATTTTCCATCCGTCGCCGTTTAAGCGGGGGGTGTGTTTGCAGGTTAAAACCACTACGCCTAAAAAGCCTAACTCGGCTTTGCGTAAAATTGCTCGTGTCCGCTTAACTAACGGTATGGAGGTAACGGCTTATATCCCTGGTATGGGCCACAACTTACAAGAGCACTCGGTGGTGGTAATCCGCGGTGGCCGCGTTAAAGACTTGCCGGGTGTGCGTTATCACATCGTCCGCGGTGTGCTTGATGCCTCGGGTGTAGACAAGCGCCGCCAGGGCCGCTCGCTCTATGGTGCTAAGCGTCCTAAAGAAGCTAAAAAATAATATTTTAAATTATGCGTCGACCTGTTAAACAACGTCGTGAGACTTTACCTGACCACACTTACAACTCTTTGCCGGTGGCTAAGCTTATTAACTATATTATGGAGCGCGGCAAAAAGAATGTGGCTCGCTCGGTAGTTTATGGCGCCTTTGCTAAAATTAAGGAGGCTAAGGCTGAGCCGTTGGAGGTGTTAGAGATGGCGATCCAAAATGTGGGCCCGCAGATGGAGGTTCGCTCGCGCCGAGTGGGTGGTGCTAACTATCAAGTGCCTCACGAGGTGCGCCCAGAGCGCCGCTTGGCCTTGGCTTATCGTTGGATTATTGGCGCCGCTCGTGGTGGTAAGGGTAAGCCTATGGCTGATCGCTTGGCCGCTGAGCTCTTGGCCGCGTCTAAAAATGAGGGTGAGGCCGTAAAGAAGCGTGAGAACGTGCACAAGATGGCCGAGGCCAACCGCGCTTTTGCGCACTTTGCTTGGACCAAGAAATAATTTTAGGTTTTAGTTGTCAGTTTTTAATAACTAATTTAATTAGATGGAACACTCTCTAGAGAAAGTTCGTAACTTTGGTATCATTGCGCACATTGACGCTGGTAAAACTACCACCAGCGAGCGTATTTTATATTACACCGGTCAGTCACATAAAATTGGTGAGGTACACGATGGTGAGACCGTGACTGATTGGATGGAGCAAGAGCGCGAGCGCGGCATTACTATTACCGCCGCCGCTATTACTTGTTTTTGGAACAAGACCGACGCCGTGGATGGTAGCACTAAGCATCGCTTTAACGTTATTGATACCCCGGGTCACATCGACTTTACCGTTGAGGTTAAGCGCTCCATGCGTGTGCTAGATGGTGCGGTGGTGGTGTTTGACGGTGTGGCCGGAGTAGAGCCACAGTCCGAGACCAACTGGCGTTATGCCGACGAGGCCGCTGTACC
>CAZIEN010000009.1:0-13027 GCA_964538315.1 uncultured Candidatus Saccharibacteria bacterium | reverse complement strand
CTCGGGGAAGATAATGCCATCCACGGCGGCTCTAATATATAAACCGGTGCCACCCACCATAATTGGGGTTTTACCTTTGGCCCAAATCTCTTTAATTTTTTTCTGCGCCAATTTTTGATATTGCGAGACGGTAAAAACTCGCTTGGGGTTAGTGACATCTAAAAGATTGTGGGGGACGCCCTTCATCTCCTGTTTAGTCACCTTGCCGCTCCCAATATCTAAACCTTTATAAACTTGCCGCGAGTCAGCGGAGATTATTTCAGTATCAAGTTGCCTGGCTAATTTAATAGCCAAGTCACTCTTACCCGAGGCCGTCGGCCCCACAATTACCACTAGTTTGTTCATCAAATTAAACCTAACACAAAACAATAAAAGAAAAAGCGCCCCGCCGGCTCAAATGAGCGGCGGGGCTTAAGATGTCTAAACGACGATGCGCGCCAGCATTAGCTGGTTATGGTAATCACACAGCTGGATCACTTGCTCGGGGTCTTTGGTCCTAATGTCGATACGCTGGGACCCAGTGATTGTTTTGATCAAAAGGCTGACAAATCTCTCCCTCCGAGAGATTATTTCAATAGCCGCCTGGCTATATTTTATCTCTTTGGCCGAGCATTCTTCCCGATCTCGTCGATGTGGGGTAATGGTGGTATTGGGAATCTCCTGTAATTTAAACACCAACGGCCTGACTTCAGTTAGAAGTGGGTTGTTGCCGTTGATACTCAAATGGCGGTTACGCTTAATGAGGCGTTTGGCTTGGAGAGACATAATACTGCTCCTCTCGCTATTTAGACACCAAAAGAACACTGACCCCAGCTTAACAAATTGCATTTTGGCTCGCAATAGGTAAAATGGCCGTATTGCCAATAGTTAAGCCGGAGTGGTGGAATGGTAGACACGCACGACTCAAAATCGTGTGTCGCAAGACGTGAGAGTTCAAGTCTCTCCTCCGGCACCAATTTTTTATGTTAAAATAGCGGTATGATAGAACCGTATCATGGCTCGATCTTCTGGATCGAGGTGGAGAAGATTAAGCCCAACCCCTTCCAACCGCGGCGGGAGTTTGATGAGGACCGCCTGCGCGATCTCTCTGACTCAATCCGTCAGTACGGCGTTTTACAGCCGCTAGTAGTAACGCGTAAAGAGATTGTGCGTGAGGATGGCGGCATTAGTAGTGAGTATGAGTTAATTGCCGGTGAGCGTCGCTTGCGCGCCTCTAAGTTGGCCGGCATCTCTAAGGTGCCGGCGATTATCCGCACCGGCGAGGAGACTGACAAGCTTAAGCTGGAGATGGCGATTATTGAGAACTTGCAACGCGAGGATCTTAATCCCGTCGACCGCGCGCAAGCCTTCCATCAACTGGTTAATGAGTTTGGACTTAAGCATCAAGAGGTAGCCAAGCGCGTGGGTAAGAGTCGCGAGTATGTCTCCAACTCGGTGCGTATCTTGGCTTTACCTCAAGAGATTATTGATGCTTTGGTCTCCAAACAAATTACGGAGGGTCACACTCGACCACTACTCATGCTCATGGATCGGCCGGCCGAGCAGGCCACCCTCTTCCGCGAGATTATGGCCAAGCGTTTAACGGTGCGTGATGCCGAGGCGATCTCGCGGCGCATTGCTTATGACCGAGTGCGTAAGAAGGAGAAGTTTGTTGACCCAACGATTATTGATTTGGAGGAGAAGTTGTCGGAGCAATTGGGCACCAGAGTGAAGGTAGAGAAGCAACCCAATGCCGATAACGGCCGTATCACTATCGACTTTTTTAATAAAGAGGATTTGTCGCGGATTTTAACCGAGTTGGCCGAGGCCGAGGTGGGGGAGCTTGATCATGAGGAGTCATCCACCGTAACCGAGAAGGAGCTTAAAGACGCTGGGGTAGACGACCCCGATCTTTACTCGGTTAAAAACTTCTCGCTCTAAAATTACTTCTTCTTACCTTCTTTTTGTAAATAATTTTTGATATGTTTGCGGGCCATGCTGGTGCGCACCAAGGCCAACCACTTAGCGCTGGGGCGAGTGGTTTTTTTAGTTTCAATTTGGACGAGATCCTGATTTTTAAGCTCGGTATCCATGGCCACAAATTTACCATTAACAGTGGCGCCAGCAGCGTGCTCACCCACATCCGAGTGAATGGCGTAGGCAAAGTCGAGCACACTCGCACCCTTGGGCAACTCAATTACATCACCCTTAGGCGTGAAGGTAAAAATCCGATCTTGGAAGAAGTCTGTTTTTAAATCACTTAAAAATTGCCCGGACTCCTCCACTTGGCGTTGCCACTCAATTAAGTCTTGGAGCCAGCCCACCTTTTTAGTCGCCTTGGCGCCACCTTTAGGCTTGCCACTCTCATCATAAAGCAGGTGAGAGGCAAAGCCGTACTCGGCAGCCTCGTGCATCTTCTCGCTCCTAATTTGGATCTCGGCTGTGCCGCCATCCCCAGTGAAGATAGCCGTATGAATACTCTGATAACCGTTCATCTTAGGATGGGCAATATAATCTTTAAGTCGGCCGGGCACCGGCTTCCATAAACGGTGGATTAAACCCAGGGCTTGGTAACAGTCGGCCATAGTGGGCACAATTACGCGCAGAGCCGAGAGATCATAAATCTGGCCAATATCCATGTGGTGGCGCTTGAGCTTTAAATATAGCGAGTAAAGATATTTAACCCGGTAATCAATTTGGGCGTTTTTAATATTTTGGGCGGCGAGTTCTTTAGATAGTGTGCGATAAATCTTCTCCAACCTTTTTACACTCTCTTTACCCTTAGTTTTACGCAAGCGCATAACCTCGGCATACTCTTTAGGGAAGGCGTAGGGGAAGGCGGCATCCTCGAGTTGACCCTTTAACTTCCAAATACCGAGGCGATTAGCCAAAGGCGCATAAATTTCCAAAGTCTCTAGGGCGATACGCTTTTGTTTATCGGCGCGTACGTGCTCTAAGGTGCGCACATTGTGGAGGCGATCAGCTAAACGGATTAAGATTACCCGCAAGTCCTTGGCCATGGCCACAAATAATTTACGCAAGCTCTCTACATGACGCTCTAGACCTTGATACTTAAGTTTGCCCAACTTGGTTACGCCGTCGACGAGGAAGGCAATGTTGGCACCAAACTCTTTTTTAAGTTGGTCCACAGTGACCTCGGTATCCTCCACGGTGTCGTGGAGTAGGGCGGCGGCCAGAGTCTCGGCATCGGCGCGTAAACCAATTAAAATTTTAGTCACCTCCACGGGGTGATTAATATAAGCCTCACCAGAGAAGCGCTTTTGACCCTCATGAGCCTCCGCGGCAAAATTATAAGCACGAGTAATAAGCTCGCGCTCGGCGGGGGAGAGATAAGTGGCTAAAGTTAATAACTCGGCCAGTTGATCCATAATTTAAAAATAGTAGCAGAAATCCCCACCTTTAGCCCCATTTGACTTGCATTATTTAATGAGGTGTGGTAACTTTACTCATTAGTGGTTCTTTAATGTTTTTCCTTATAACCCATGGGGGGATAGAGAGTTGAATCAACAGTCTCAAACAAGTCAGCAAGTAATTGAAAGTTGGCGCAAGAAGCAGGAGGAGCGCAACCGTATCATACGTGTTACGTCCTCTGCCCAACCAGACGATGAACCAACCAACAAACTTTTGGCTCGTCGACCCGACCTGGCTACAGCCAAGCAAATCCTACCCTAGCGCCTCCTGGCGCTTCAGTTCCGCAAACGGCCGTACCTACACACGGCCGTTTTATTTTTTGTCTAACTTGTGCGGATTGTGATTAGGACAAGCTTTATTGGAACAACGCTCGGGGATAGTCTTGGTACCCTCCATCATGAGGGAGCCACACTCCGGGCAGAGTTTGCCCGTGGGTTTAGACTTAATAATATTTTTACAATCTGGGTAGTTAGAACAACCGTAGAAGATGCCAAAGCGGCCGCGCTTCTCGCGCATGGTGCCTTTATTACACACTGGGCACTTTACGCCCGTGTCGCCGGCGGTGTTGTTCTCATCCTTTTTAATAAATTTACACTTAGGATAACGCGAGCAAGAGATAAAAGTGCCGTAGCGCCCCTGGCGCTCCACCAACTTACCCTCCTCACATTCTGGGCACTTCTCGCCAGTTTCTTTAGGTCCTTCCAATTGTTTGCCCTCTAGGGTTAAAGCACCAGTACAATCCGGGAACTTGGCACAGGAGTAAAACTTGCCGGCCTTGGAGAGTTTAATAATCATTGGTCCACCACAAACTGGGCATTTAATATTGTCTGGGGCGTCACCAAGGTTGGTAATCTTCTCTAATTTTTTCTTCTCTTTAATCGCTTTGGTAAATGGGCCGTAAAAATCTTTAAGCGTTTTAACATATTCTCTCTTGCCTAAAGCAATGTCGTCGAGCTCATCCTCCATCTCGGCGGTAAACGAGTCACTAATATAATCGGCAAAATGAGTCTCTAAAAAGGTGGAGACCACCTCGCCCGTTTCAGTTGGTTTAAGACTCCTTTGCTCCTTCTCCACATAACCACGATCAATAATGGTTTTAATAATGGCGGCATAAGTGGAGGGGCGGCCAATGCCACGCTTCTCCAACTCTTTAACTAAACCCGCCTCGCTATAACGGTTAGGTGGCGCGGTCTCCTTGCCCTCGGCGGCTAAATCTTTAAGGGTTAACTCCTCACCTTCTTTAAATTGAGGAAGGATCACATCCTCACTTTTAGCGGCCGGATCGGCCTTAAGCCAACCGTCAAAGATGACGCGTGAGCCACTGACTCTAAACTCGGGGACTAACTTTTCATTAACTTCGGCGGTGACAGTGGTGCGAGCCATTAAAGCGTCGGTCATTTGACTAGCTACCGCTCGCCGCCAAATTAATTGATACAACTTTTGTTCTTGAGCCGAGTTACCGGCAGTTAAAGCTGATGCATGTGTTGGGCGGATGGCCTCGTGAGCCTCTTGAGCATTTTTAGATTTAGTCGAGAAGACTTGCCGTTGATGATAATTGGCGCCAAATTTACTGGCCACCACCGAGCCAATCTCGGCCAGAGCTTGCTGGCTTAAATTGGTAGAGTCGGTACGCATGTAGGTAATATGACCGGCCTCATAAAGCTTTTGGGCCAAGCGCATAGTAATAGACGGGGAGAGACCCAAGCGCGACGAGGCCGCTTGCTGGAGGGTGGAGGTAGTAAAGGGGGCGCGGGCCCGGCGCTTTTGCTCGCTCTCCTCAACTTTACTCACTTGCCAGTTAGATTTTTTGCCCAGCTCCACAATTTTATCGGCATCGGCTTGGCTCTTAGGCTCATCTACACAAGTAAACTCGATGGGCTCGCTAGTTTTGTTTTTAAGTAAAGCGGTTAAAACCCAAAACTTCTCGGGGATAAAGGCTTTAATCTCGCGCTCGCGCTCTACTAATATGCGGAGCGCCGGCGATTGCACCCGGCCAGCCGATAAACCATAACGGAGTTTGGTCCAAATAAGACCCGATAAATCGTAACCAAACAGGCGGTCCAGCACCCGCCGCGCCTCGTGCGCCTCCTTGAGGCGCTCGTCTATCTGGCGCGGCGCTAATATCGCCGCTTGCACCGCCTCTTTAGTAATCTCATGGAAGACTACGCGCTTGGGCTTTTTTAATTTAAGCGCCTCGCTTAAGTGCCAAGCAATGGCCTCACCCTCGCGGTCGGGGTCAGTGGCCAGCAAGACTTCATCAGCATTTTTAGCCAAGGCCGCTAAGTCGTGCACCACCTTCTCTTTACCTTTACTAATCTCATAGTGGGGGATAAAACCTTTTTCAATATCAATGGCGTTTTTATTTGATTTTGGCAGATCACGAATGTGGCCCACACTCGCGCGCACAGTGTAAGCGTTATCTAAATATTTAGAAATTGTTTTCGCCTTGGCGGGGGACTCTACAATGAGTAATTTTTTAGCCATGTCTCACTAGTATTACCCGTAAACCACTTTTTTAGCAAATTATCAAAAAATTTTTTCCAAATTTAACTTAATCTCACCTCGCCCATTGTTTCTTTAATCAAGCCTTTAATTTCTAGCACCGCCAGGGTGGAGTTGGCCTCGGCGGCGGAGAGGTCACTTAATAAAATTAGTTCATCGCGGGGGAGTGGCTCCACTTGCAAGAGAGCCACAATTTTTTGCACGGCGTCATTTAAATTGGTAAACAAATTGCCTTGTTTAAGCTCCTCATCGGTTGGGGTGTTAAAACCAAGCGCCTCTAAAATATCTTTAGGGCCGGTGATGGGTGTGGCCCCTAACCTAATTAAACTATTGGTACCCTTAGAGCCGGGGTTAAAAATAGAGCCCGGCACGGCCAAGACCTCACGATTATAATCTAGCGCCAAGCGGGCGGTAATAAGGGTGCCCGATTTATCACCCGCCTCTATTATTAGAGTGGCCTTGGCCAGTGCTGCCATTAAGCGATTGCGCTTGGGGAAGGTGTGTATACCCGCCGGCATCTTGGGCTCATACTCGGCCACTAAGGCACCATCGGCATACACAATCTCATCCGCCAACCTTTTATTAGACGAGGGGTGGAGTACTGAGCGATCAAGCCCCGAGCCGGGGAAGGCGATGGTAGGTAACTTGGCGTTAAGCGCCGCTTTATGGGCAATAGTATCAATGCCAATAGCTAAGCCCGAGACAATGGCGATAGGGTAGCCAGCGAGACCGGCAATTAACTCTTGGCAGACCTCCTCGCCGTAGTGCGAGAACTTGCGCGAGCCGACGACAGTTAAATAAACAAAGTCTTGATTTGGCCATTTACCCTCAATGTAAAGTTCTTTAGGGGGATCGGGCATCTCTAAAAATGGCGCCGGCCACTCCCCCTTCTCTAGTTTAATAATTTCCCCCTCGTCCATACCTATATATTGTAACAAAAATTATTGTATGATAGATTATTTTTTGGGTATTATAGTGCTCTTTGTTTTAAGTTTTGAAAAGGAAGGGGGTTATATGTCTGGCTTTTTTGATGAACATGCTAATGAGATGGGCCCAGAAGCTGCCAACGATTTGAGAGATAAAGGGTTCCAAGGTCTTCTTTCAGATTTTCCGGCAGCAGATGTTGAAGTGGTTTCTCCTACAGTTGCCGCCAAAGGACTTTCCGAAGGGGTCCAACCAGTTGCAGGCTGTCCACCATTTACTTTGGAGGGTAAGCACGATGCTTCGTATTGTACCCATTGATTGGTATGAGTATGAAGAAATCAATCCACTACTCAAATCAAATGATCCCATTGTTCCTATACCTCTACCGATTAAGGTAAAGGCTAACCCCGCCCCACAAGTGGCCACCCCCCCGGCCACAATTTGAAAGATCGTTCGGGTGTCCCCCACCACCCACGATCAAAAGTCCTGTCGGTCTTCCCCCGGCAGGCTTTTTTATTGCTTAAATATATGTTAGTACTTAATTTGGATTAGGTCATTTACAACGGAGAGCCCACTGTGGGAGAGCCGGATGACCTTAAAAAAGGAGAGCCGAGATGAAATCGGAGAGCCTTGTAAAAATTCCCTGGAATGAATTAGGTGATCTTTTGGAAAAACTCCATAGTTTTGGTCTAACACAATCATTGGCTAGAGCTACTAGGTTTAACGATCAAGCAGTTCAAGCTGTAGTTTCTTTTTTGGGGATGTTTAGTCAACATCAATTTCCTGATTCCGAATCGTCTGAAAGAGATAAATTTCAGAGTTTGTTCCGATACTGGCGTGAACTAGAACGGGCAGGTTTCTTACCACCTAATTCTTACAGGTGTAATCTTGATCCTCGGTATGTTGGTTATGATGTCAGCGAGAGGCTTTACTATGACCAAACGAATGGGATGCCTTGGAGTAAAGAAAAACTCAATGAGATGAGTCACAATCAACACATCTTTTTTGAAATGCTCCTAAACCCAGATGCACTACTAAGTTTAATGAAGCACTGGCCCAAAGTGTGTCAATTGTTTGATTGTCCTTGCCAGTTGGAAATTCATAATTTTGCCGATAATGGATTATTGGCAGACGTTGATGTTGAGAACTTGAGAAAGTTTTTGACTCCGCGGATGGGGATTGGTGGCTGGCGAGCCATAAGCACTATACCGGATGAGGAAACTTTGAACGGTGGTGATAGAGGTCTTCACTCCTTAGATAAACCATTTGATCCTAGAAACAAAAGAAATGTCTATGCTTTAGCCAGTGGTGCCGAGATTATTATCCGTGATTTGATTGGGTACTTAACTTCTGGCGGCAAGTGGCCGTCGGACATTTGGTCCTGTGATTTTGATCTAAGTTCTGAAGGTAATACCTTCTGGTTTTTTAAAGGAGATATGAATGGCCTGTATCAAATAAAAAAGACTAATCTTTGGTATCATAACCAATTTCCAGGGCCATGGACCTTGGTTAAATCCAGGGTTCCTGGCCGGTAAGTTTTATTGTCCTATCGCGCCCTCTTTTACAGAGGGCGCTTTTTTGCTATTCTATTTTCATCATGTTGGATATTAAGTTTATTAAAGACAATCCCGAGATAATTAAAGAGGCCGTCCGTAAAAAGCGCCTCACGGTAGATATTGACCGACTCCTCACTTTAGAGTCTGAGCGGGTTAGTATTGGTAGTGAGGTCGAGGCCCTCCGCGCCAAGCAAAATGAGGCTAGCGCTAAAATCCAGCAGGCCTCGGGCCCCGAGCGGGAGTCTTTAATTAATGAGATGAAGGTGGTTAAGGAATCACTCCAAACTGGAGAGGATAAATTAAAGGTGGTGATGGGTGAGTGGCGGAGCTTAATGCTCCAGGTGCCCAATGTCCCCGACATGAGTGTAACTGAGGGTAATGATGATGCCGATAATGTAGAGACTAAGGTATGGGGCGAGCCAACTAAATTTGCTTTTGAGCCCAAGAGTCATGTGGACTTACTGCAAGATTTAAATTTAATTGATTTTGAGCGGGGCACTAAGGTGGCGGGCTTCCGCGGTTACATTTTAAAAGGGGCGGCGGTTAAATTGCACTTTGCTTTATGGCAATGGGCGCTAGATGAATTAACTAAAAAAGGTTTTGAGTCGATGATTGTTCCCTCCTTGGTCCGACCTGAGCCCTTTTTTGGCACCGGCTATTTACCACAAGGTGAGGAGGATTTATATAAGACCCAAGATGGCGACTTCTTAGCCGGTACCGCCGAGGTTAGTACCATGGGCTATTTAATGGATGAGACTTTAGAGACTAGTAGTTTACCCCGGCAGTGGGCGGCCTTCTCACCGTGCTTTAGGCGGGAGGCGGGGAGTCACGGTAAGGATACCAAGGGCGCCTTCCGTGTTCACGAGTTTTATAAAGTGGAGCAAGTTATTTTATGTGAGGCCTCGCACGAGGAGAGTGTTAAGTGGCATGAGGCGTTAACCGCCAATGCCGAGAGTTTAATGCAAGCGCTTAAGTTGCCGTACCATATTGTAACCAACTGCACTGGTGACTTAGGTTTAGGTCAGGTTAAAAAGTATGATATTGAGGCCTGGCTCCCCAGTGAGAGTAAATATCGAGAGACACACTCTATCTCTTACTTCCACGACTTTCAGACGCGTCGTTTAAATATCCGTTATCGTGACGCCGAGGGTAAACTCCGTTTTGCTCACTCTCTTAATGGTACGGCTGCTGCTACGCCCCGCCTCTTTATTGCTTTGGTAGAAAATTATCAAAATGCCGACGGCTCTATTACGGTGCCAGAGGTTTTGCGACCATACTTTGGGGAAGATAAAATTACACACTAGCCATAGCTCGTCGTTGTTGGGTCGGTCGGCGCCGGTGCGCCGGCCGGAGCGGGCCGAGCGTAGTTTACTCGAGCGCTTAGCACTCTGGTTTTTAATTATTTTAGTTTTAGTCGCGGCGATTATTCTCGCTTTAGCTAATTGGTCTAAACTCCGGATTAATCAAGTAGTGGTGGAGGGAGCGCAAATTGTTAAAAGTGAGGAGATTGTAGGGGAGACTAAAACCTTTTTAGCCGGCCAAGCCTTACCTTTAATTCCTAAAAATCATTTATGGTGGTATCCGGCCGGTGAGTTGCAAGCCGATTTAATGACTAAGTTCCCGCGCCTGGCCAGTGTTAAAACCTTTGCCGAGTGGCCGGGCCAAATCTCGGTGGTGGTAACCGAGCGCGAGCCCACCCTCCTTTATTGTGGGTTAGACCGTTGTACTTTTATTGATCAAACGGGCCGGGCCTACGCCCCGGCCCCCACCTTCTCGCCCGGAGTATTTTTAACCTGGAGCGCTAGTACCACCTTACCTAATTTACCTTTTGATTTAACCAAGGGTGCTAGCGTTAGCCGCTTAATTGCCACTCAAAAAATCTTTAATAAAGTATTTGGCCTCCTCAAGCTCCCCGAGTGGCGAGTTAATAAATTTGAGCAAACTCCCGACCACGACTTTGTCTTTTGGGTCGAGCCAAAAACTAGTAGTACCACCAAGGCTGTAAAGTGGCGTATTTTGATTAATCAAGAGACCTCACCCTTTGATTTAGGCGAGAATTTACACACCGCTTTAAGCTCAATTTTAGAGACCAAAAAAATTACCAATCTGCCTAAACTTGATTATGTTGATTTAAGGTTTGGTAAGAAAGTTTTTTATAAACTATAATAAAGGGGTGACTTATCTTATTTTGCATTACACTAGTGGTTTTAGATCAGCCCTTACTATTGCGCGTGATCTTAATCGCTTTGTTCTTAATTTTTTCTCGTTGCCAGTTTTAGTTCAAACTTTATTTCAACCTTGGCGCCGCTTAAGTGAGAGTTATGCTAAAGGTCTCTCACCAAGTTTATGGCTACAATCGCTAACCGTTAATTTATTAATGCGTTTAGTTGGTGCCGTCATTAGGTTGGTGATGATAATTATTGGTCTAGCTGTGTTAATTATTAGCGCCCTTTTAAGTTTAGTGGTGTTGTTAGCTTGGCTCCTCTTGCCGGTTATTTTTATTAGCTTGGTAGTTGGGGGTTTATTTTTACTCTTTAATTAAGTTATGTCTCCTTACTCTTTACCCAATGAGATTAAGCTCCACTTTAGCCTCGAGCGGTGGCTACCTTTATTTAAACGCGAGCGATATTTAAAATACCTAGAGCGCTTAATTTTAATCTTGTTTTTAGTGGTGTTGGTAGGGCCGTGGTTTAACTTATTATCGGCTTTGGTAGTTAACCGTTTACTCGGCTTTGATTTATTAGTTTTAGCTTTATGGGTGCTGGTTTATACCAGTATCATCTTCTCTCGATATCAACTCTCGGCTTTGTTGGCGAGGCGTCATCCGTATTTACCAGGCGCTAATTATTTTGCTATTAGTCTACTTAACTTAGCTTTAGCTAGTGATAATTTATTGGCGGCTTATTTACGCTCACCCTTCCGCTTCCAAATTGAGGAGCGTTTAGGTTTAAACAATATTACTTTACCCACCACCGTAATTAAAAACCGTGTGGCTTTAAGTGCGGTGGAGATGAGTGATAATTTAAGTGGTTTATTGGCCAAGCTTTTACCACTTACTCCCGAGTATACCGAGACTTTGCGCTTAGCCGGAGCCACTACCAGCGAGATCTTGGGCGCCGCCGCTTGGGTGGAGCTTAATTATCGCGAGTATTATGCCCGCGAGGCTTGGTGGCGCGCCGAGCGCTTGGCCGCGATCCCAAGCCTGGCTAAAGATTGGAGTTATGGTGAGACTTATCAGTTAGAGAAGTTTGGGCACTTTTTAACTGAGAGTGGCGAGGGGCAAAATAATTTATACCAACCCGAGTGTGAGGAGTTAGAGCGCGTGCTCTTGCGCTCACGCGAGGCTAATGCGGTGCTGGTAGGTGATTTAAATGTTAACTTGGCCATTTTAGCCAAGTTGGGGAGTCGCTTGTCAGCCGGAGTAGTTGGCACCCCACTAGAGGCTAAAAAATTATTTTTACTCGAGGTGGGGCGATTATTGGCGGCTTATGAGCATCAACCAGGTTTACCTGAGCAAATTTTAATTTTAGCCAATCAAGCGGCCGCGGCTGGTAACATTATTTTAGTGGTTGATGATTTGCCGCGGCTGTCGGCCTTCCTCACTCGGCTCTCGGCGCCACTCTCCACTCTTTTGGACGATTATTTGGGTGGCTCGTTTTTAATGGTCATTGGTTTAGCCGATCAAGCCGCCTTCCACGCGGTGCTGGAGCCTGATGCGGTGTTAATGAATCGCTTTGAGGTGGTGCGCGTTAATAAACCGGGGGTAGATAATTTATTTAACTTATTAATTAAGCGTTTAAATCAAATTGAGGCGGAGACTAAGCTCTTTTTTACTTACAGTGCCGCCAAGGCTATTACTCAGAGTGTCAGCACTTACTTTGCTGAGGGCTCACCAGAGTCAGAGTTGGAGGACTTATTAAGTGAGTTGGTGCCGTACTTAATTAAACGCCGCGAGCGAGTGGTAACTAAAGAGGCGGTGCTAAGTTTAGTAAGAGAGAAAACGAGTATCCCCATGGGCGAGATTAATGCCGTGGAGCGAGAAAAGTTGTTGTCCCTAGAGACGCAACTTAAAAATCGCGTTATTGGTCAAGATCGGGCGCTTACTTTAGTGGCTAACGCCTTACGCCGGGCCCGGGCCGAGACGCGTAGTACCGAGCGACCGGTGGCCAACTTCCTCTTCCTTGGGCCCACGGGTGTGGGTAAAACCGAGACGGCTAAAGCGGTGTCCTCGCTCCTCTTTGGTCGTGAGGATGCGCTCCTCCGTTTAGATATGTCGGAGTACGCGGCGCCCGACTCGCTCAATAGATTAATTGGGGATTTTAATACCAATACGCCTGGAGTGTTGTCTAAATTAGTTAGAGAGCATCCTTACGGCGTGCTCCTCTTAGATGAGTTTGAGAAGACAGATCGGGAGGTCTTAAACCTCTTCCTTCAGATTTTTGACGAGGGCTTTTTCTCCGATATGGGTGGGCGGCGGGTTAATATGCGCTCGCTCTTAATTATTGCCACCAGTAATGCCGGGGCCGATTTAATTTGGGAGTTAACTAAAACCAAAACCACTTTAACTGGTAGTGAGAGTGAGATTATGGACACTTTAGTTAAACAAGGCATTTTTAAACCCGAGCTTTTAAACC
>CAZIEN010000008.1:11921-13700 GCA_964538315.1 uncultured Candidatus Saccharibacteria bacterium | reverse complement strand
TCATTTTAGCCACAATAAAGGCAATTATGGCCCCCACCACTACCCCGCCAATAACATACAAAATAATTTCCATCACCCTATTTTAGCACAAGTTAAATTAGATACATTTACGGAGAACTTGGGCGTATTGAGGGACACATTTGCGGCAGACTATCACCTTGCGTGAGGGACGGACGCGATCGTCATTATAAAAATCTTCTGAGGTTGTACCGCAATAAATACACTCCCCTACTACCTCTCTTTTTTTAGTCTCCACCACTGGCGTAATAAGCCGATTATCAAACACAAAAAGCGAGCCCTTAAAGTGGCTGGCCGGATACTTGGCCATGTAGGTGTGGATACCATCTTTAAGCTGATACAAATTTTTAAAGCCCTCCTGCTTCATCAGCGCGGTGGCCTTCTCACACCTTATGCCACCGGTGCACACGGTAACCACCTTTTTATCTTTTAACTCTGCTGACTTTTTAAGCGCTTTAAGCTTGGCTGGCAGATCGCGGAAGTTGGCGAGCTCGGGGTTAACCGTTTTATCAAAGTAACCCGCCTTAACCTCAAAGTCATTCCTTAAATCTAAAACCACAAAATCTTCCTCTTTTTTATACATCTTCTCTAGCTCTTGAGCCGTCACTGTTTTAGCCGTATCTTTTTTAATATTTAAGTAAAACCAGTGCCATCACCCTCGCTCTCTTTAAAAACCACGTCTGAGAATCTTTTATCTTTTTTGAGCTCCCTCTTATATTTAGCTATATCTTTAGTTAGCCCCTCAAAGGTGGCGTTAATCCCCTCCTCCGCCACCAACATACGCCCTTTTAAATTGCATTTACTGGCCAGCACCTTTTGCTCCGCCATTACCTTTTTAGGATTACGGAGGTGAATGAATTTATAAAAGAGTATGACTTTATATTGAGGCATAGCGTTTTACTCTAAATTCTCAGGGGCATCGAGATTTAAGTTGTGTCTAACTTCCCCCGAGCTGGTAAGGATGCCGATTACATTTGATAAGATTTTACGTCGGAGGTTAAGCACATTAAACTCCTCTTCGGTCAGATCACCATCTGGATTCCATTTGGCTAGAGGATTTATCACCTCTCCCTTGTCCACTTTATTGAGAGCAATTAGAGTATTATAGATATCCGGTAGATATTCTTTTGCCTTATCTCTACCTTCAGTTTTAAATACCGATTCTGCAAGATCAAAAGCGGCTCGCAAGTTCTCAATTTTTCCCTCAATAACTTCCCTCTCATCAGGGTTTGGAGATGGAATTTCTGGTTTAAAATTTTCAGACATTTTATTTATATTAATTTACGTTGCTGTTTGTGACCCTTTACAGCCTGGGGAACCCACGGTTCTCCCAAACCTTCCTCCACGGAAAACCAAACAGGTTTTCCGACCCTTTCCTACTGTAGGGTCCCATCTTCACTCTGTTCAGCTGTGACCCTACAGGGAATCGAACCCTGATTTAAGCCTTGAGAAGGCCTTGTCCTAACCGTTAGACGATAGGGTCATTGACGACATCACCTAATTTAGCACATAATATTACCGGAGCACAACTGGAGGGCCTCACCAATGCTACTGCGCCCGCTTCTTTTAATTATTGGCCTAATTGGGGTCAAAATGATCCAGGGCCGCTACTAAGTCATCTACCCCACCCCTCTCCCCGATCCCGGCCCCTCTTATGAGGGGTCATTTTCTTTATTTGACAAATTACTTATTTAGGTGTATAATAAGAGGTAGAGAAGTATAGGTAGCCAATAGGGGTTGCCTAAGCCATAGGAATTGAAA
>CAZIEN010000008.1:687-11911 GCA_964538315.1 uncultured Candidatus Saccharibacteria bacterium | reverse complement strand
CTCTTCATAACCGCAGTGGCCTCGTTTGTATGGTCAGCTGGCTTCTGCTATAACTCGTTCGTGTGGGCAGAACCCGACCTGACGTATTGGCCCCAGATGGCGGTTGCCGCCATCATGACAGTCATTGTACTGCCGCCCACAATTGTATTTGTTAGAAAGTTTTCCAACTAACCGATACCGCCCCGGCCCAGGGTCACGGGATGCGGGGGCGTTTATTTTGCTTGTTTTTTTGGGGGTTTTATGGTATAAACTAGCTTGGAGCGGAATGGCAAGTTCCCAAAAAACGTGACCTTTAACAAGGGAGGAGACGCGAAGATGGACCATTTAAAAATGCCGACAATCACTGGCTGGCCGCGGAATGTGCAGGAGAATTGGGTGCCCTATTGGCTCACCAATTCACCCAATGTGCTTTTGGCTATTGCTGTGGCCACTGTCTTGTATTGTGCTTATATGCTCTGGCGAGGGCGACGCCTGAAAAAGCGTCAAGGCCAAAACGATCAGTTGTTAATGAAGTTGGTTGATGCGAAGGAAACTTCCGCCAGCGACTTCATACATCAACTGTTCTTCCTCGGAATTTTCACGCCAGGGGAAGAGTTGGCCCTAACCGGAAAATACGGTCCCGGAGTTGCCTCTAATTACTGCTTGGCGGCGATTGTAGCCCGCCTGATCAGAGAAAATTCAACCCAATCAGCCGACTTGGCTGAACAAATTGTGGCACACTTTTTTGCCACGGGCAAAAACTTTGTTGAGCGGAGGGCTCTCACAGAAACTTTCCGCGACCAAGTTATGTCCCAATTCCCCACCAGCGACTTCCAAGAAGTTGTTTGGGCGTGGAATTTTGGGAAGCTTGTTTCCCTTGAGCTGGCCTCGAAGGAAGTTGAAGAACGGGCCGAGCAAGAAGTACTGGCCGCCGACAAGGAAGAACGGCGAGCGAGAAAGTTAGCTCGCCAAGATCAAAAGCGTTGGGAGATCTTATACCTCTCCTTTGGCGCGGTTAAGACCACGCGCGAGGTATGGCTTGCGGTTGGCATCCAACTCTGCAAGAATTTGGCCCGCAAGAGCAAACAAATCAGTATCCCAGCCCCAGCCGATACCCTCCCCTAAGTAATAACACCCACCCAGTGAACCGGGTGGGTGCTTACACCGCCCCAGTGGTTAGTTGACTGTTTCAACTGCCACTGGGGATTTTTATTTATCGCATTTGCCACTCTAAGTCTTGGCGGCACAAGAGGAGAGCCTTTTTCTCTGGCTCTTGCATAATCTCCTCCACCGCCTTCTCTAAGCGCACGCGTTGCGAGCCTTTTAAATAAACTAAATCGCCGGGTTTAAGATTTTTTTGTAAATAATCCCCTGCCTGCTCCGCAGTACTAAAATGATGGACTTTTTTAAGAGAAAACTTCTTTTCCTTGGCGCCCTCGGCCACAAATTTAGATCTAATCCCCACCGTGATAATGGTCTCGGCCACAGCCGCGGCCTCGCGGCCAGCTTGTTTATGAGCCTCAATAGTATGCTCGCCTAGTTCTAACATATCACCAATAACGGCAATTTTTTGGCCTTTAATCTCTAACTCGCCTAAGGTTTTGAGCCCGGCGGCTAGCGCCGCCGGTGAGGCATTGTAAGTATCGTCTAAAATTAAAGTCTCTTTAATCCCTTTAAGTAAGCGCATCCGGCCCGGCGGGGGCGTGATGGTCTGCAAGGCCTCGGCCACTTGGACTAAGTTAACACCAAATTTAAGCCCCACTGCCGCGGCGGCCAAGGCTGGATAAAGTTGATGCTCACCCAACACACCAGTGAGTTTAAGTGGCAAGCTAGTGCCCTCGTAAGTAAGTTTAAAGGTGAGGCCAGCTGGCTCTTTACGCTCGCCCACCTCGTTATAAAATACATGTTGATGCTCACCGCGCACGGCGGCCTCACTATGCAAGCCGTAAGTAAAAGTGTGTCCCTTAATATGACTGCGCGCCGCCATTTGTTTACTATCATCGGCATTAAGCACCACTAGCCCGCTCTCGGGGATAGCTTTAGCCAGCGTTAACTTCTCATTTATCACCGCCTCCACCGAGGGAAAAAATTCTACATGCACCGGCACATCCGGTAAGTTGGTTAAGACGGCAGCGTTAAAGGTTAATTGCTCACAAACTTTTTTAATATCACCGGGCCTATCGGCCCCCACCTCCAGCACCAACCAAGCCGGATAATCTTGTTTTAAAATAATTAACAGTAGGCCCTGCCAAAAAACTTTTAGCCAGCCAAAGGCACTACTCCACGGGCTTGGCACTCCAATAATGGTGAGCGGGATCCCAAACTCACTATTATAACTTTTAGCACTCGCGCGCACTTGATGTACACTACTAAGCACAGCGGCTACAGCATCCTTAGTGCTAGTTTTACCCACACTGCCGGTTACGCCAATAATCTTGGGCTGATACTTTTTAATAATCAGGCGCGAGATTAGCCATAAAATATCAATAACAATTTTTTTAAATAAATTTTTAACCATAAGAGTTAGCGATCGGGCGGTAAGTTATAATAACTAATCAAAAACTTGGCCACATCCATAAACGGTAAGGTTAAGGTCTCGGAGGCATACTGCACCCCCTGGGGGTGCACAATATACATAAAGACAATAAACTTGGGGTCATAAGCCGGGAAGTAGCCAAAGAAGGAGTGCAAATATCTGTCTGGATAATACCCGCCGCCAGCCGGATTGGCAATTTGGGCCGTACCAGTTTTAGCCGCAATGCGATAATGAGGTTGTTTAACGGTACCACCGCGTAAGGCCTCATCTACCACTCGCACCAGCATGCGGGTAATCTCCTCACTAGCAGTACCACTAATAACTCGCCGACCAACAGGGTACTTAACTACCTGCTCACTACCATCCTGATATTTAATAGACTTAACCAAGTGCGGTGGTGGTAAGTAGCCGCCATTACCCAACACCGAGAGCGCCCGCGCCGTCTCAATGGGCGTCATGGCAAAGCCTTGTCCAAAGGAGGCCGTGGCATACTCAATATCGCGATTAGAGCGGAGGTTATTAACCAAGCCACCCACCTCATCGGGGAGTTCAATCCCCGTCTTCTCTCCCACCCCATAAGAGGAGAAGTAGCGACGGAAGCGGTCTCGACCCAATTGTTGCATGGCAAACACGGCGCCCGTGTTAAGTGACTGACTTAAAACTTGTTGCATATCTACCGTCCCACGAGCCTTGCCATCATAGTTACCAATAGTCGAGCCATTTAAAGTTAAGTGCCCAGCATCATAGTAAGTGGTGGTTGGTTTAACCACGCCGGCATCTAAGGCCGCCGCCATGGTAAGTGGTTTAACAATTGAGCCCATCTCAAACACGCGCTCGACCAAAGGATTGGTTAAAATACCAATATCCTCTTGCTTATCACCAGGGTTAAAACTGGGCCAAGCCGCCAAGGTGTAGATGGCGCCCGTTTTAGGATCCATCACAATCGCCCCGGCCGAGTCGGCCTTATACTCCTCGGCCACCTTTTTTAACTCACCCTCCACATAATTTTGGACGGTGGGCTCAATGGTTGAGATAACATCACCACCATTTTTACTCTCATCGTTAAATAAACCCCCGCCAATCCCTAAAAATAGTTGAGCAAAAAATTGACTAAACGAGGGAGTCTCAGCCCGGCTTAAGGTCTCATTATAAGTTTTTTCTAACCCATATTGACCAACATAGTTATCACCCTTGTAGGCCATAAAACCAATCGCATGCGAGGCCAAAGTCTCCCCCGGGTAAAAACGCCACTTCTCTTTAATCACCGAGAAGCCAGGCTGACCCAAAGCTTTAATTAAATTAGCCGAGCTCTCGGGTAAGCGGTTGGCAATCACCTCGTATTGATCCCCTGGCTTATTAGCTTTATAAACAAAAGTGTCGTGGTCTACGGTAGGTAAAGCGGCCACTAAAGAGTGGTAAGCGGCCTCGGCATCTACAATCATCTCTGGGTTAATGGTTAAGTTGTAACCAGTTTTAACCGTCGCCGCCGAGAAGAGACTATTATCTTTATTGGTAAAAAAGATCGTCCCACGATCAAAGGGTTTATCGAGTGGTTTTAAATATTGCCGATCCGCTTGCTCGGCCAGCTCCGGGCCCCGCACAATTTGTAAATAAAATAACCGACTCATAAAGAGGCCGGTAATGAGCACCAGACCAAGGGCAATAAATCTAACTCTCCAGAGCGGATTAAATTTCATTAAGAGTCGCGAGCGACACTTGGATGGCTGTATTACGCCGAGCAAAAATGGGCTCTGTTTTAAGCTCGGCCATACCTAAAGTTTGAGCTAAATCCAAGTTAATACCCGAGAGTAAAGTCATGGACTGTGTCTCTAAAACAGCAATATCAGTCTCTAAACTGGCCATCTGCTCTAAGGCATCTTGTCGCGCTTGGAGATTATAAACGGCGTTGTGAAGTAAGTAAATATAACTAGCCGAGAGTAGTAAAATAAGGGCCAAGAGCCACAGCAAAAAGCGCCGGTGAGTGGCTAAGTAATATAAATTTTTAGTAATTATTAAAGGTCTCATTTTTTTCTTTTTTGATCACCCTAAGCTCGGCACTGCGCGAGCGCGGGTTATTTAACTCCTCCTCTCGCTCCGGCTTAACGGCATGCTTAGTGAGGAGAGTGTAACCATCTTGTTTTAGACCGCGGAAAAAGTTTTTAACCACACGTGACTCCAAACTGTGGAAGGAGATAACGGCCAAGCGACCACCTGGCGCTAAGGCCTCCCAAGCCACCGGCAACACCGCTTTAAGCGCCCCCAACTCGTCATTAACGGCTAAGCGCAGGGCCTGGAAGGTGCGCGTAGCAAAGTGTAAGCGCTTGTGCGTATACCAAGCGGGCACGGCCTGCTTAATGATCTCCACTAGTTGGAAGGTGGTCTCAATGGGGTGTTCACTACGAGTAGAGACGATGGCCCTGGCAATGGGCCTAGCCAAACGCTCCTCGCCAAACCCCTCCAAGATGGCCACCAAACTACTCTCGGCCCAAGTGTTAACAACATCTTTAGCTGTTAAGTCGGCAATAGTTGGGCTCGCCTTCATCGTCATTAACAGTGGCTCATCGTGGAGGAAGGAAAAACCGCGGCCCGAGGGACCAATTTGATCCGAGTGCACCCCGAGGTCCAGCAAGATAGCATCGACTTGTTTAACCCCCAACTCATTTAAGACAGCTGGCAAATCGCGGAAGTTAGCGAGTTTAAAATCAACTGGGCATTTAAGCGCGGCGAGAGTGGCTCGCGCTTTAACAAGTGAGGTCTCATCTTGATCGAGGCAAATGAGTCGACCCTTAAGGCCTACCGCCGCGCCTAAGGCGAGGGCGTGTCCGCCCGAGCCTACGGTGCCATCTACCACCACCTCCCCCGCTTGGGGGTTAATGAGGTCTAAAACAGATTGTAAAAGAACAGGGGTGTGAGCCATTAGAAGACGCCGATCTCACCCAACTTCTCGGCTAAGCGATCGGCCTCGCGCTCTACCTGACCAGTGTGCTCAAGCCAACGGCTCTCGTCCCAGATCTCCACTCGGTCATTAACACCCGCGAGCACTACCTTACTACCCAAACCAGCAAACTTTTTTAAAAAATCTGGGATCAAGACTCGACCCAAATTATCGATCTCCGCCTCCACCGCGCCCGCAAAGATAAAGCGATTAAAGTTGCGGGTATCGGCCTGACCCATTGAGAGGGTCGAGAGCTTCTCCGACATCTTTTGCCACTCCCCTTGCGGATAGAGATAAAGACAACTATCCAAACCGCGCGAGAGCACGACCTTTTTACCTAATTCTTTACGATAATTGGCCGGCACGGCTAAGCGCTTTTTATCATCCAGAGTGTGCCGATATTCACCAATTAACATAAATAAGGTCTAAGGTTCTTGCCCCACTTTTTACCACTACCCCACCATTATAAACCACTCTCTCCCACTCGCCCATCGCCAATGAGTGGATAACCCACCCAAATCCCCACTGCAATACAAAAACCACCCCTCTGGCAAGGAGTTGACTTTTATATCTAAGTATGCTAAATTATTAGAGAATTTGAACCTTAAATAACCTTGGAGTTGAATATATGGAGGACCATAAAGTAGTAGTAGACAGGGGTGGTTGGCGGCTAACGTGTAAAGAAGAAGGCTGTCACGAAGCCACCCTCGTCCGTCAACCGTGGATGACGATCGAGAAATGGGAAACGACTCGAAGAGATTTTTTGATCAAGCACCCATGTGCGGACATTGAAGATCTCGATCAAAGAGAGAAATAGCCTCTACTAAAAACCAAAGAAAGGGAAATTGTATGAAGATCTACGTACTGCATACCCATGAAGGGTTGGCAGTTATTTCCGCCAAAGACAGTGAAGAGGCCCTCAAACTTCTGGGTCATGCGGAGCAAAAGCAACCTTTTCTGAGCCGAAAAGCAGGAATCGATGACCTGAAGGAAATCGATCCAGAAAAAAGTGGACTCATTGCATATGTAATCCAACACACGATGCCAGTTTAACCCACATTCACCCGCCGAGGGACAGCAAGCTCGTCTTGCTCGTCACGAGGCGGGTTTGTTGTTTTATAAAATTAGTCGCGGGGGCGGAGGGTTGGGAAGTAAATTACCTCACGGATATTTTGCGTGTCAGTTAAAATCATCGCCAAACGGTCCAAACCAATCCCCACCCCACCGGCTGGTGGCAAGCCGTACTCTAAGGCCTCTAAGTAATCCTCATCACTAGTTTGGGCTTCTTTGTCTCCGGCCTTTTTGGCCTCATCTTGGCGCTCAAATCGCTCCCGTTGATCAATAGGATCATTAAGCTCAGAAAAACCTTTCACCAACTCCACTCCAGCAATAACTAATTGGAAAGCATCTACCAAATCATCACTACCCTCCTTCTTTTTAGCTAGTGGTAAATAATCAGCCGGATAATCAATAACGAAAGTGGGTTGAATAAGTTTAGGCTTACAAACTTTAGAGTAAATACGGTCTAAAGCTTTCTCTTTATTGTCGCCCTTCTCTATTACCAGGCCCAATTGTGAGGCTTTTAATTTAAGTTCCTCCAAACTAACGGTGGTCGGATCAGTAATTAAAGCGTAGCGTTGGAGTAGTTCATAATAAGTAACTACTTTAAAGGCACCGGCAAAGTTAATCAACTCTTGGTTGTAAGATGACTTATGCCCACCCGTAGTATCTTTAACCACCTTTTTAATCATCTTCTCTACCAACTGGCGCTGACTGGCCCCAGTCTCAAAAGCCGCATAAAACTCTAGCATCGTAAACTCTGGATTATGAGTAGTATCAATCCCCTCGTTTCTAAAGTTCCTTGCCACCTCATATACTTTAGGGAAGCCACCCACCAACATCCGTTTTAAGTAGAGCTCCGGCGCAATGCGTAAATAAAGATCAATATCTAAAGCATTATGATGCGTAATAAAAGGCAAAGCGGTGGCTCCACCGGCTTGGGGTTGGAGGACGGGGGTCTCTACCTCCACATAGTCCGCTTTATTTAAAAACGAGCGGATACTGGCCAGCATTTGGGACCGGAGTTTAAAGCGCTTGCGCACCACTGGGTCCATCAAGCTGTCTAAATAACGACGGCGGAAGCGCTCTTCAGGATCTTTAAGTCCATCCCACTTATCAGGCAAGGGGCGCAAACTCTTGGCAAGCATGCGCCAACTTTTAACCAAAATGGTTTGCTCCTCGCGTTTGGTTAAAAAGAGCTCACCGGTAACGGCCACAATATCGCCCAAGTCTACCGTACTAGCAAAGAGCTCTCGCTCGGTCTCGGGCAACTCATCTTTACGGATAAGGGCTTGGAATTTGCCCGTCCCATCATCAAGGTCAAAAAAGATAATCGCCCCTTGCCCGCGTAGGCCCATCACCCGCCCGGCTAGAGTTATATTTTTACCCTTTTTGGCTAAAGTTTTAAACTCCTCACTGGCCTCGCTTAAAGTATTGGTAACGCCGCTCTCTACCGGATAGGCCGACAAACCCGCCGCCTTAAGGGTGGCTAGTTTTTTTAAGCGCTCGGCGCGCAACTCCTCGAGCGAGGCCATAAATTTTATTTAACGTCGATTATTTTGTAAATTAACTCACCACGCGGGGTGCTCACCTCAATTTTATCACCCTTCTTCTTCCCCAGCATGGCCGAGCCTAAGGGCGATTGGTGCGAGATCTTACCTTGAGCGGTGTTGGCCTCCTCGGAGCCTACCAAGGTGTACTCCTCACTTTTACCACCGGCCTTCTCTACCACTACTTGTGAGCCAACTCTAATATCCTTACCGTGTTGACTCTCAATAATTACCGCTCGTTTTAAAATTGACTCCACCGTCACGATGCGGTCCTCAATCTCGGCTTGACGGTCACGGGCCTCGTGGTACTCGGCATTCTCCGATAAGTCACCTAGGGCCTTGGCGGACTCTAACTGCTCGGCTACCTCCTTGCGGGTTACACCCTTTAACTCCTTTAATTCTGCGACTAATTCGTCGTATTTGGCCTTAGATAAATATTCTTCATTTCCCATAGTCCGGCCATTATAACCTAATATCACTTATCGGCCAAATAGTCGGGCTCGTAGACAGCGAGCCAATCAAAGACCCCGCGCATGGCGGCAGTGGCGCCCACCAAGTTAGAGCGTGAGCCCTTCTCCATCACTATGGCAAAGGCGTAGTGCGGATTACGATACGGCCAAAAGCCCACGGTCCACGAGTTAACATCCTCTTTAGTCACACCCAGCTCGGCGGTACCCGTTTTAGCGGCAATCTCTACACTACTAATATTTAACGCTTTACCAGTACCAATAGTGGCCGACAAGCGCATCCCCTCGCGGACAATATTTAAATGATCTTCTTTTAAACCCAGATCTTTACTCGGTGGTTTATTGGTTGAGTCTACCTTAAGCAAGGTTGGCTCAATTAATTTACCGGTAGCAATGGCCCCTACCGCTTTAACCACCTGCAAGGGTGTGACTAAAAAGCCGTATTGCCCAATGGAGGTGTGATAAGTATCACCCACTCGCCACGGCTCGCCGGGGAAGTGCTCCTCCTTCCACGCCGGTGTAGGGATCACACCCTCGGCCTCGTGAGCCAAGTTAATACCCGTTTTTTGACCAAAGCCAAAGAGTTGCAAGTATTTATCAATCCGTTTAATCCCCAAGCCCTCCTGACTGCCAAAACCGCCACCCAGTTGATAAAAGTAAACATCGGAGGACATAGCGATGGCGTGTCGCATATCCACCGGGCCAAGTGCCTTCCAATCTCTAAAGATTGAGGGATTTTTAGGATCATACGGATTGGGTAAAACGAGCTGGCCAGTACTTACAATAATTTTATTAGGATCCATGGTCCCCTCCTCTAAAGCCCCAATAGCTAAAAATGGTTTAACAATTGAGCCGGGGGTATATAAACCAGAGATGGCCCGATTTAAAAACGGGCTCGACTTATCGGTTAAGTAGTAACTAATTTTACTCCGATCATTACCCGAGACAATTACATTAGGATCATACTCGGGGTAACTGGTAAGAGTAATGATCTCGCCGGTGCGCACATCCATAATAATGGCCGCGCCCGCTTTAAATCCCCGCTCCTCGGCTAATTTTTTTATTTGACTATAAACCTCGGATTGGAGTTTGGAGTCAATAGAGGTCACAATACTCTCGCCACTTTTGGGCGCGGAGAGTAAGTGATCGGACTTAACCTCACCATTAACCGCCACCTCCTCAATGCGTAACCCCTTCTCACCACCTAAAAATTGATTATATAAACGCTCTAAGCCATCGCGACCAATTAACTCTTTAGGATCAAAACTTTTGGCCGCGATCTCCTCATCTTTAGGGAAGCCGACATAACCTAAAATATGTCCTAACCCCGGCGCCGTGCTATAAACGCGCTCGGGATTATTCCACACTAACTCTTTACCATTACGATCATAAATAACCCCCCGCTCGGGGAAGATGGCGGTATGACGCAAACTGTTGGACTCGGCGCGCGCGGCAAAAGCTGTACCTTTAACCACTTGGAGAGTAAATGCTCGGCCCATAAAACCTAAGCCAATTAGTAAAAAAATAATCCCGGCTAAATAAAAGGTTCTTTTTTTAATTGGTCGCTCCAAGCGACCCTCAAATTGTTGAGTATCAAAAGCCGGTAAATTGTGGGCATCTAAAAAAATCTCATCCGGCTCCAGCGGCTGGTTATTTAAGTGTCGTTTTTTAAATAAGCGTTTTAATACCATACGCGATAACGGATCGGAGTAACAATTAAGAGAGCGAGGAGAGATAAGAGAGTGATGGGTAGTGGCAAGTTAAACCAGACCGGGCCTGGTAAACCGTAGAGAAGATCAAACCATAAGGCTAAAGCTACTCCCTCATAATAATGAGCAAAATAGATAAAATAAACGAGACCAAGAATTAAAGTGGCCCAACCCGGTAAAAAGAAAATGGCGAGAAAGAGCGAGAGACTAGCCAATAAACGCTTAATGGACATAGAGCTCAAGCCAACTAAGAGTGAATAAGTTTATCGGGCTGCGTAAGTAGATTGTTTGAAAGGGTTCCTCGGGATTATTATCTACACTCCCCACCACCGCCAGCAAGCGACCCCCATACATGGGCACAGTGGCTAAGTCGCCAGAGGCCACTGTAACCCCTCGCGGTAAGAAGGCGGCAAAGTTGCCGCCGCCCCGACCCAAGAGCTCGGCCGGTACTTTAGACGGACCAATCACCACGGCCGTCTTCTCGCCGGCTGAGGAAAACATTTTAACCTTAGAAATTTGTTTATCTACTGAGACCAACTGACCTAACAACACTTCCCCACTCCCCACCAAGAGCCCTGGGCCCAACGGCTTAGTAGTATTATCGCGCCCCAGATCAAGGAGTAAGGTATCAAAGGCCGAGCGACTAGGGGTAGCAATCACTCGCGCGACTAAATTTTTTGCCACCAACTCTCGCTCGCCTAAAGTGGCTCGCAAGTGGCGGTAGTCATCGGCGGCTTGTTGATTGGCTAAAATCGTTAACTTAAGGGACTTATTTTCCTCGCGTAAAGCCTGATTATTTTTAACCAGCGTTTTTTGTTGATTTAAATACTCACCCCAACTTAAGGTACTCCCCGCTAAGGCTCGTTGAAAGGCTAAAAGTGGATATGAGAGTTTTAAAATCGGCGACTCTAAACCTAAGCGCAACCAAGGCGCTCCAAACAAGGCAACAACAAACAACAACACCAAAAACCACACTCGGCGCGCACTAA